>NZ_PKUB01000038.1:106338-133512 GCF_002868845.1 Desulfuromonas sp. | reverse complement strand
TTCATTCCGCTTTGCCGAAGTGGTGGAATTGGTAGACACGACGGTCTCAAAAACCGTTGCCCTCCGGGCGTGCCGGTTCGATTCCGGCCTTCGGCACCAGCCATAAATAACTACTTGAATTAACTAGCTTTTTCAAGTGGCTCAGCAGCGCTACACAGAACGCTACACTAAGGAGCGAAGCTGTGAGCGCTGTTTTTTTATCTAGGATACCGACGAACATGATGATCAGGAACGGTAAATATCACTACAGAAGGCGCATACCTACTGCCCTAGTTGGTCTTTTTGAACGCAAGGAAGTAACCAAGTCGCTCCACACCGACAATCCTCGCAAAGCAGCCCGTCTGACCAGTTACCTTGATGGCCAACTGGAAAGCCTATTCCATGCATGCAGGTTCGATTCTATAACCCAAGAAAGGGCCAAGGCTCGACTACAAGCCATCCTACACGGATCGCCCCAGCCAGAGGTTCAAGACGATCAGCCCACTACCATCGTCATCCCTGCTGCCTCACGTCGACGAGGAAAACGCCTCTCTGAAGCAATTGAAGCATACAGCAAAGAAAAAGAACACAGCTGGTCGATGAAAACAAAGAAGGAGTATTCAGGCATATTTAACAAACTCCTTGAGGGCCTTTCAGATCCCTGGCTACAGGACCTAGCACGACCTGCCCTAGTGGAGTATCGTGACGTACTGGTTCGCGGAGGGAAGAGCGTACAGACCGTCAACAAATACCTCGGGAGCCTCTCAACCATATTAAGACATGCGAGTCGCTTGAAGTGGATTCAAGGAAATCCTGCCGAAGGGTTAGGATTGTCAGATACTCGAAGTGATCATGCCATAAGATCTACCTTTACCTCGGAAGAGATAAAGACCATATTCCTTTCTCTACAACGAGACAAACAAAACTTTTACGAAAAAGGCAGACATGAACGATATTGGCTCCCCCTACTTGGAATATATACAGGAGCCAGAGTCAATGAACTTGCTCAACTTGACACCAACGATGTCCTCGAAGAGGAAGGCATTCCAGCTATCACAATAAGACCAGAGGGCGGAGAAGGAAAACGCCTAAAAAACGAGAGTTCCAGACGGGCAATCCCACTCCATTGCGACCTTCTGACTCTCGGCTTCCTTGTCTACGTCAACAACATCAGGAAGCAAGGTCATGAAAAGCTGTTTCCTGCTCTCAAACCTGGACCTAATGGATTCTCGCACTACTTTAACTCGCATCACTTTGCAGGCAGCAAAGGATGGTTACGCAAGCAGGTTTCCAGCCTTGAGAAGGGTGGCTCCTTCCATCTTTTCAGGCATACATTCGCCACCATGCTCAAGAACGCCGAAGTAGAAGAGCGCCTCATTGAAGAGGTCATGGGGCACAGGCTTACGTCTATGTCCTTGGGGCGTTATGGAAAGCCCTACAAGGCCGATATTCGCCTTCGGGCTATCAACAGAATACAGTATGGCTTAATCCCTGAAGCAAAAGAAGAAACTCTTGCTGTTTTCGAGGAAGAGCAAAATAATGTGGTGGAACAAGATTTTCTCAAATGCGGAGAGACAAGTATCCGTATCTACCTTGATGAGTGCACTAAACCAATAGAGCTTTTACAATATCAGCGCCCTGACCAACACGGCTACAGCCCCTTTCACAAAGAAATTCGATCCTTCATGCGTGATTAATCAAATCACCATTTCATCGCATTTCTTCAGCTTTAAAAAAGAAGAGGAGATACCCCCTCAGGACATCTCCCATACCCTGCCGAATTTCCCTGCTGGATCTCCCAGGCTAGAAAGCCACAACCCCCACCACCAATGCACCCGAATTTCCTTCAACTACTTCCTTCTTGAAACCATCGACACACCATTGCAACAAGTTTATACATTATTTACAGTGATTGTGATTGAAAGTGACTTGTTTGATGTTTGGTTTTTGTTTTTCGGAAAAGTCAACAATTACCCTACCCTCCTTGGAAAACTTGTACTCCATTGCATCTTTGTATTCATGCCACTTCTCCTGCTCTACTCCATCAATAAGCTTTATATTCGAACTCAATGAATGCATTATATATAAAAGCTTTGAGTTCCATTTGTTTTCGAGAATCTCACCATAGGTATCCTTAGTGAAGTTAAGTCTCGGGAAGAGGTTTCTTAATATTTTGCCACCCTCTCTCAACTGTTTCTTACCAACACTGGGCTGCTCTTCGGTTTGCTGCTGAGATTTTTTAAGTGTTTTTATATTGTATTTATTATTTTTTAGCTCTGCAATTTCATCAACATATGACAATGCCTCTTCAGCAATAGCGTCTTTACCTTTCTTTTCATGTAGTAGTTGCTCCTTCAATTTATCGATAACAGCCGCCTGTTCTTCAGCGACTTCCGACAAGGCCTTGATGTTTCCCCTGCCTGCCTCCTTGTCAGCTTTAAGGCTCTCAAGGGCAATCAGGCCTGCCTTGTGCGCCTCCACATTTTGCTTGAGTAAAGATTCAGTTTTTTTGATATCTTCCTCGGCTTCTTTCACCTTAGCATCCGCCCTACTCTTGCCAAGTTCAAGACCTCTAACTTCCTTTTCTTTTAGAAGGTGTATTTTGTAACTGCTCAGCAGGCCGTAATAGAAAAGAATCAGAAAAAATAGAGTTATAACAAATGAATAAATAAGAGGCTCGCTCCTATACCAATACGGATGCCTGCTCCCATCTTCCAACCTTTGGAAACCTTTTCCATTCGAAAAAGTCCACGCCCTGCTTAAATGCAAGTACCAAGGAGGCTTGTTTTCGTCAGAAATACTAACTACATATTTGGCCGACCCATCACTGATTTCCGCTGGCGGGACATGGACTATCGTCCTCTCCTCCCTTAATTCCTTTTCTTTTTTAACAGTGTAAACCAGAAATCCGTTAAGATATTTTTCTACTGTTATTCTTGGCTCTTCCTTCTCTATGAAACTCTCTAACAAGTCTTTTTCGAATTCGACTTCAATATTACCATAAGAGAGCGCCTCAATAATACAATCTATAGATCGCAAAATGACCTTTGCATTATTTTGAACATTCCAACCATTAGATATATAGTAATACTTATAATTCAGAAGCATATAAAATGCAGATGAAATCACAAACAAGAGTACAACCGCTGAAAGCAACAAATTCGATACTGTTCTTACTAAAAAAAACATAGCAACTCCATTAAATGATTAAGAGACTACTGTTTTAAAATTTCCGGGGACCACTCAAGGTCTTTTTATGGAGATATTTTCAACACATAATCAACAAGACTAGTGGGCTCCGAGTTGACCCTAGCTGCAACATTGCTGAGTATTCTTTTGCAGTCTTTTAAGGTTGGCCCAAGGAGTGAACATGCCTCATCCTTGGCTTGCACTTGAATTACTGTACAAACATTTAACCCGTAATCGACCAACCTTTCTCCCAAAAATGGATCAGATACACCATTTTCCCATCTGATTTTTTTGATTGCATGTAGATTTCCAACAAGACATAGTACTTTTCCATTATCAATATACTGACACAGCACCTTAGTCATCCATTCGTCCCTGCTCACCTTCGGTGCTTTTCCGTCAATTGCAATCACATTTAGGCATCTACCCTCATGCTTCATTTCTCTCAGCGTAGAGAGCATCTCACGGTATGCTGGATGATCTATAATGGGACTTATTTTTATGTTTGAAATGGAGCTATCACCAGCCATGGCTCTATCAATTGTTGTTTGCTGGTTTGATGATATCTCTAAAGCGACCGTTAGGCATTTACCGCTTTTAGTGTAATTACGGCATACCTCAGTAAAGAGTTGGGTCGATTCAGGTTTACCGTGTTTTTCGCCCAATATGACAACTTCATTTTTGTCAATTAGTGGCTTTATCTCTCTGGCCAAGCGCACGTAGTCATTTGCTTGGACGCATGTTGCCAAAGAAACTATCGAAATCAAGCTCCATAAAAGGTGTTTCATTTTCCAGACCTAAGAGCTTGAATGCGATCAAACAACTCCTCCTGCGTGATGACACCTTTTGCAACAAGAACGTCAATTAAAGCTTGGTTGATAAACATTTCAGTTCGCAAGGCCTCTTTTAGGGAAACAGACTCTCTGTCACCACCCTTACTTGCCATTGCTCGCCTCCAATCTCTTTGCCTTTCTCCACTCCCAAGGCGGCACTGGTGTCTTGTCCTGCCATAGCCCCCTTCGGGCAATGCGTGCTTCAGTTTCTAGTGTCCCTATGCTGGCGTCATCAGAATACTTTCGATACCACCAGGCGTACCCTGCCCTTACCAACTCCCTATTGAGGTTCCTGTCACCTTGAAGGGTTACAACCCCTATACTCCTTCCATACTTGCCAACCTCAGTGACATCAACAGAAACCACTTTCTGAGCTACGAGATCGAGAACATATCTCTTAGCTGCTTTTCCAAATGCTTGGTCTGTTTCAGGACAGTCAATTTCGGCAAGACGCACCCTTTCTGGCTTGCCGTCATGAAGGACATCAACGGTGTCGCCATCAAGAACTCTAACAACTTTCCCTGTAAACAGTTCGGCGAAAGATGGGACTGAAAAATATGCTACAAACATTAATGCTAGTAGAATTCTATGGGTAATCATATTCTTCTCACTTCTTATTCTGGAAAAAGCTTCCCAGCACCCCAAATAAAATCGCCATTATTGCAATTGAAAACATTACACTATCAACGCCGAATGCTATAGCGATGCATACCAGACCTGACAAGGCTATGGCAATGAATCTCATGGATGTATCGATCCGATCTGCCTATTTCAGGCCTAGTTTCGTGAGAAAGGCTTCACCTTAATCCTATCGACTGCCTTATCTGAACTAAGTATTAGCTTTGCGATAAGAGCAGCACCGGTTGCCACATTAATGCCTGGGATTGTCAGCAGGTATGAAATGAAGGATATTTTTGCAACTTTAAACCCAGTCATTCTTAGTGACAGTCTTTTAAAATCGCCATAATTGATTTCTCCGAAACGATATCTTCTCCAAAGAGAAATCAGAAGGAGCGAAATTGATGCTGCACCTACTCCGGGGACAAATGTCCATATGCTACTGTTTTCATCCACCTCCAAAAGCTTGTCAGTAACATTTTCAACCCTATAAGTAAGCTGCTCGTTTGAAAACCCACTAGATTTGACTCCTAGCTTTTCGGCCAACTCTTCAGTAATGACTATTTCGTCTTCAGGATGATCCTCCATCCAATCATTTACATAATGCGCATTGGAAGTGGCCCTTAACTGAACCTCCCATGAATCTTCCATTGACGAATCAAACATTAAAACATCAGTATCGGAGTGGTTGGTATCAGTGAAAAGTGATGCCTGTATTGAATCCCCATCAGAGTTTTCAAGCTCTACAAACTCTACTTCATGCAGTATCCCCTTTATATTACTAACCAATCCAGGGATCTGTTCCTCGTCATAGCCTTTAAGGTAGTCTCCTATCTCCCCTATCGATGCTCCTTCAAGCGAAGGTGTCGACCTTCGAAAAGCTGTTAAAACAATCCTTTCATCATGAGAAAATGTCTCATCTCCATCAATTGAAACCTTAACCAAGGCACCCAATATTGCCATTTCATCAAAGTTCTTTTTTAAGTATTTTACTTTTGGCCTAAAGTCCATCAATCTTCCTCAGGCCTTAAAGCCTTTGAGTCCTTCTTGATTTCACTTGTTCTTTTTTTCCCTTCTTCTTTCCCAACTTTTAAGGCATCTCTCCATACTTGCTTCATTATCTCTTTATCGAGTTTTTCCTTTTTAGCCTTTCTTATAAAGTACTCATCCATCACGCAGCCCATCGCATAGGTAAGGCCAAACACGATTGGGATTGTTGTCCATGCTCCAAGGAATGGAATGAAAGTCTTATATCCGCCTATCACAAGCTGCTGAGCTAAAAGGCCTAAACCAACAACAGCTGCTATCTCCTTTATGATTTCACCTACCTCTGACTCTCTTACCGGCACACCCCTTATGGCTGCTATCCGGGTTCCCATGTATGCCTGAATCGGTGTCAATATGAAGATATCAGCGAAAGGTATTGGCTGAATAGCTACCCCCGCACATGTGGCCCCAAAGATCTTAATAATCCTTTTCGCTTTCTCTTCGTTTGGTAGGTCGGTCCTTGTTTCAATTTCAAGAATATTCTCCCTGACGCCCTTCAAAGCCTTTTCAATAACCTTCTTCACTTTCTCTTCGGTTGACATACTCCCTCCCCTCAGAATCAATGGCCTTGCCTAATTAGGAATGCCACATCATACGCCTTCACTCCAAGAGGGTCAACGGGGACTTAAGCCTGAAATGAAAAAAGGAGCTGCCCTGCTGGAGCAACTCCTTAAGTGTAAAGCTCGCTTGAGATCCCTTAAATCTCATCCGGATCGAGTTCCTCTTCAAACCTAAGGTACTCAATGGCAGCTTTTCCATAGCGAAGGCTCTTCCCATGTAAGCTGAGATAGTTATATTTACCAGCAGCCAACATGGAAAGCACAGCAGGAAAGATGTCAAAGGGGATGGAACCGAGATAGTTGGAATCATTGCCCCTGGAAGAGATGCCTCCTATTGCTAAAGGATCTTTTTCAAAAATATCATCACTGGTCATCGCTTTAGACATCCAACGATCGGCTATCAAGGTGACATCTATCTTTCTCCCGGCAACTTTCTCAGGCCCTAGCAACTCTCCTTGAATGTTTATCGAATGATGTTCTGAATAAGGGCCAACACCAAGACGTCTCTCTTTGTTGAGGCTTACCGAAGAGGAAGGTATCCAACTTAGGATTTTGATTGGATAGGAGTCGTAGGTATCTGTTGTTTTGTTCTTTTTCTTGGGGGGCATGTGTGCTCCCAGAGTTTGATTGTTTCCACTATTTAGAAGGTTTTCACCTATTTCTTCACTTGACCACTTCTCGTGATTTTGCCCTTAGTTGTGGTAAAAATTGGGGCAAAAAAACCATCTTAGTTGGTACGCTGCCAACATAATCATTTATCTCCAACCATCTCGTCTAAAGTCACATCTCACCTGTGATAAATCTACAAACAATTCCGCTAACGACATAAAATTCCCTTAGAGACATATTCTGTCACAGCCCCCATTTATGATCAAAAAATCAGATTGCAAATCGTGCAAATTCATTATATGTTCAGCGCCAAACGAAAAACATATCCTGTGGAGAAACCATGGCAGCTAAAAAAAACACACGTTCAGCACCCAGTACAAATGAGGGGAAAACCCCCAGAGAAGCCTTCCGTAACATCCGAAACTTCCTTGCGGGTCAACATATTGGAGCCACAAGAGATGACGCTCTGCTTGACGAGGTTCTTAAATGTTTATTCTGTAAGCTCATCATAGAAAGAGGAGAAGCTGAGAATCCAACAAATGAGGAAGACCCATTTCTATTAGCAAAACATTTTCGGTCACTATTTAATATAGTAAGAGAAGACTTTCCTGAGATTTACTCACAAGATACTGAAATCTTACTAGATCCACAATCACTTAAATATGTGATGTATCAGCTAGATTTCTGCATAATGGATGCTGAGAGTGACCCTATTGGTGATGCTTTTGAAGTATTTGTTGGTGCAGAATCAAAAGGTAATTCTGGACAATTCTTTACACCCAGATCAGCAATAAAACTTCTTGTAGAAGCATTGGACCCTAAAGCAAATGAGACAGTTCTTGATCCTGCCTGTGGTGCTGGCGGCTTCCTTTCTTCAGTTTGTGGTCATCTGGGAAACAAAGGTGCTAGTCCCAAAGATATATCTGGCTCTATCTACGGCATAGATAAAGATACATATTTAGCAAAGCTTGCAAAAGTACACATTGCCCTGCTAACAGGAGAACATCCTACAGTAATAAATGGTGACAGCATCTCTTTACAAAATGGTGAAAAAAACATAAGAGAATACCTCCCAACTGCAGGGGTTGATATCATACTAACCAATCCACCATTTGGTACAAAAATCATATCCGCAACACCTGAAGTAATGCAAGAATTTGATTTAGCTCACAAGTGGACTCTTGATAAGAACACAGGCTCACTTTGCAAGAGTGACAAATTGCAAAAAAATGTTCCTCCTCAGGTACTCTTTGTAGAGCGCTGCATCTCACTACTGAAGCCAGGTGGACGGCTCGGAATGGTACTACCTGAAAGCATCCTATCTAATAAATCATATCGCCATGTCGTTAACTACATACTTGAACATTCAGAGCTTCATGCGGTAATGGGGATGCCTGAGGCACTGTTCAAAACTTCTGGCAAAGGAGGCACTCACACGAAAACTTGCCTTCTGGTTGCCACTAAGAAACCATCTAAATCAAAACCAAAGAGCTCTTCCATCTTTATGGCAGAAGCTAAATGGTGTGGTCAGGACTCAAGAGCAAGAACCATCCCCCATAACGACCTACCTCTAATTTCAGAAAGCTTTACAAAGTCAAAAGAAGGAAAATTAAAAGAGCACTCAAACCTAGGTTTCGAAATAAGCAATAAAGACATATCTAACTTCGTTCTCTGTCCCCGCTACTATGACCCCCAGGCGGACAATGAACTAAATGAACTAAGTGACACTCATCACCTTGTTAAAATGTCTACGTTGATCGAAGAGGATGCAATTAAGATAGCTACTGGCGATGAAGTAGGTAAGCTGGCCTATGGTACTGGAGATATCCCATTCATAAGAACATCGGACATAAGCAACTGGGAGATGAAAGCAGACCCGAAGCATGGTGTCTCAAGAGAAATCTATGAGAAAATAAAAGACAAACAAGACGTTAAGCCAAGTGACATTCTTATGGTAAGGGATGGTACATACCTCATTGGAACATGTGCAATAGTGAGCACAGCAGACAATGAAATGGTGTACCAAAGTCACTTATACAAAATCCGTGTCAACAAGAACCATCACAACCTGAACCCATACCTACTACTGGCGCTCTTAAGCTCAAAGGTTGTACAAAAGCAAATTAGATCAAAGCAGTTCACAATGGATATTATTGATAGCCTTGGTGACAGAATAAGCGAATTGAGGTTACCTATTCCAAAGTCTCAGGATCAAATCATCAAGATCACTGAACTAGTAAAGTCTTCCGTATACAAAAGAATTGAAGCCAGGGAACTTGCTAAAAATGCTCGTGAGCAGGTGACTATTTAAAAAGACAAGCACCTTGACCACGTGGGTCAAGGTGCTTTCTAGTTACGGTGCCTGGGTAGCCAAATTCATCCTTTGAAAGATCCCCCTTAGGAGACTTTGCACCTCAGCAATATCTAAGTCACCTTGGATTCTATTTCCATCATTGGAAATCCAGGCAATATTATTGCCATCGTGACTCCCACCAGCCTTCAGGGGATGCATATGCCCAACCTGAAACCTAGACTCTCCATGGGTTGCTGCACCCTGGAACCTGGAAAAGTCCATAGGCAACAGAGTAATAGGACAAACTGTGCCCACCTGTTGTCCAAACAGACCAGACTGTATTAGCTGTTGTCGTGCCTGAATTGGGAATCCATCAAAATGAGCTAAATCCTGCAGGAGCCTTCTCTCAACAGACCAGCATTCTTCAAGGGTAGCGTGTTGATAATCCATCTTTAGGCATTCCCACCGCTTTGCTCTATTGGTTTGAACTTCCCCTGTCTGCGCTCGATCTGTCTTGTAGCATTTTGTTGCTATCTTATCCCTATTTTTGCTTGTTAATATCTCTCTAAATATTGGCCTTGCAGAGATTAGCCAACTTGGATCCGCAGTGTGCACTAGTCGTATGTTAGCGGCTACATGTAAAGGGTCAAGGTCGTTATCCACATAGGTCAGCGCCGACTCATAAGGCGTACCCCTGCTATCCCTTGAACTAAAGCCTCTTAGCATATCAACATGACCATTAGATGTAGTCAGTAGCCTTAAAGCTTCAGTAAATATACCTAAACATTCTTGAAAGGGTACCGACCTTTCATCATGCCCAGGAGAGAATTCACCACGATAGTTTTCAAAGCTATTGGGTCTGGTTTTAATTATTTCACCCCTGACCCAGCGAGTTTTCATTTTTGTAGAATTAATCCCTAAGTTGGTTAGCTCAATCAGGAATGAAAATCTAAACAATGAGCTAACGACGTACTTCAGTTCTGCTCTATTTAACCTAAGGCCTAGCCTGTTTATATAGCCATGAACCTGCTCTGCACCATTGTTATCCTGCGCAATTATCCAATCAACAATATCAGCGAACCTAAAGTCTGGAGCCCTACCTCCAAGTGCTGGCCCACCAAAGGAGTCGCTGACCGACACCCTTTCACTCTCCTCAAGCTGCGCTCTCAATTCATCAGAAAATGGCATACGAGTCCCTTTCGTAAAAGTTAGAACTCTTATACCAAAATATGGGATGAAGTATCAAGAGGACTGCCTATCCCCTTTTTGTTGCACTACTTCAACCACTTACAGGACTTTGACGCAGATAATGACGCTGAATTGATGCAGATTTCCTGTATTTGGCCTCCATCAGAGGTTGCTCCTAGTGCTGGTCCTCATGTTCTTCCGCTCCGCTTGGCAAGCGTGATTCGGTATTATGGATCACGGTTGACGAGTGGATTCCTTCCATTGCTGTACGAGGGGAATTATATGTTGACTATATGCAGGTAGGGTTGATGCTTGGTGGGCTGTTTAGTTGATTCGGAGCTGCGGTCGGTGGGATTATGCTTGTCGGGGGCTTGGAGTGCCGCCGACGGCATATCAAGATAGGTTGTCTGTTTAGTCTTCCAGTACGGTTACTGCATGAGCGAGTTTATGGGGTGCGAGGTGTGCGTATCTCTCCGTGACTTGGATCGTGCCGTGACCCAGCATTTCCTTGACCACGTACAAGTCGATTCCTGCATTGACCATTCGTGAAGCGGTTGTGTGTCGGAGTGCATGTAGGACGAATTCTTTCTCCCCTTCCAATCCAAGTTCCTTCCTGACCCACCTCCATGCCGTCTCTGCTTGGTGGGGTTTGAGAGTGAATGGTTGAATCGGATTATCTGTTCTCCTCCTCTCCAGTATCCCTCGTACTCTCCGTGTCATCGGAATGCTCCTGGGCCTGTCGCCTTTGTTAACCCAGATAGAGATTAGGCCCGAGTCAAAGTCCACGTCCTCGTAATGCATGTTCAGTGCTTCGGATAGGCGCATACCCGTATCCACTAACACTTCCACTAAATCGGCTACATCAGGAAAATACTGCCTCCTCGTTCCATGGTCCGTCTGACGCAAGAGGTTAACGATTTTAGCCTCCTCAGGCTTCGATATAACTCTAAGCCTACTGCTACGTTCCTTTTTTAACTTAATCGCTCCTGAGGGCTGTTTTGCTTGTTTAAGGACTGTTTTTAAGCAGGCTAAATATCTATTAATTGTTGCGACACTATAGCCTTTTGATTCGAGAGTCTTAGTAAGTTGAGATATTGTGCTTTCGGTGATGTCAGAAACCTTCATGTTTCCAATTATTGCCGCTAAGTTGATTGCTCGTCTGTAAGAGCGCATGGAATCCTTTCCGTGTTTCCATCTCGCTTCATACGTCTGATCTATTGCGTCGAGAAGTAGTGTCCTTGCTCCTTGTTCCTGAGGTGTGAGTTTCGATCTGTTGAGTATCTTCTGACGCTCAGCTGCTTCGACTGCTCGTGCTTCTCGTTTCGTTGTCTTCCCTGTGCTGAAGAAATAGCGCTTACCTTTTATTGTGAAATTTGCAGTGAAGATCTTGCTTCCCTTACGACGATAGACGCTCATAAAATCCCCCTATCGGCAAACGAGACATATTCCTCCTCACAGATGACTACGTGATCCAGGAGCCGGATACCGAGCAAATCACAACACTCCTTCAATCTGGTCGTTATCTCCATATCCTCCTTGGAAGGTGTCGGGTCTTGGCTTGGGTGGTTGTGGATCAGTACGATTGCTGCTGCTGAGGATAGGAGGACTGATTTCATGACCTCCCGTGGGTGGACTATCGAACTGCTCAGGGAGCCTACTGATACGGTGTCGATGCAGATGATTCGATTCTTCGTGTTCAGATGCAGGGCGATGAAATGTTCCTTCGTCTCCTGAACGAGGGATTGGAACAGGTGGTAAACGTCCCTTGAGGAACTGATGCGCCTGTCTCGTATCGGGTAGTCGGGTAAGGATTCCCTGATGGTTAATGTTTCGTAGATCGGTTTGATGACCTTGAATCTGAGAGTCTTTGGTTTAGTGAGTGCCACGTTCTCCTCCTTGAAATGAGAAAAGGCGGGAGCTCTACCCCTCATGGGTATGCTCACCGCCTTCTGCGTTTGATCTGTTACTTGTCCTGCTGCTTGTGTCTGTGCTGTTAAGCGAACTGGTTAGCGAGTATGGAAGCGATTGCGGTTATGGACATGCTCCTCCAGGCCCTCCCTAACACCTCCTCGATGGCGTGGGAGTCCTGGAGGAAGATGCTGTCTATGGGGTCCTCCTCCTTCCCGATGTACGCATCGAATCCTATGTAGTCGAGTCGGGTGTTGACTGTCAGGACGAATAACGTTGCTCCTGATTTGAACGTATGGATATCGTCTGTTGTCCCTGCTGAGAGGCGATAGCTGATGCAGTCGTAATCCATCAGCAGCCCCCTGTTCAGGAGTCCGAATTCTCGTGCTTCGTTCCATGTCATCGTTCTGATGGTCGGGTGGATCTGGGTCATGATGTGCCCTCCATAAAAGAGAAAAGGGGCATTAGCCCCAATTGGCCTAGCCCCTTTTTCTCGATGTGTTTGAGTTTTTGCTCTCTTGCTCGTACTGCTACTCTCCCCTTACCTCCTGCACATAATCCAGCATCAGAGCCTTGCCCTTTGCCTTCCTCCTTGCGAGTTTCGCCTCGTATCCCTTCCGCAGATGTGATGCTCCATTAGCAATAGCGCCGGTCATATCCGTAACGCAATTGCACGACCTGGTGACTTGAAACGTTGCCTCTTTACCTGCGATGGCTGTGAGGTCCGTTACTGCTGATGTGATGTGCTTGATGGATTTGAACATGGTGGATCTCCTTTCTGGGTTGGGTTAATTGTCCTGCTCGGGTTTGCGGTTAAGGATGTAATCTGCTGCTCGTTGCGCTTGTGCTGCTGCGTGGACCAGGAGCTTCTTGTCCCCCTTCAGGACTCGTAGCCAGCCCTGGATATATGCAGCACTGTTCTCCAACGTCGCCTGTTCGATCCCTGAAACTCCGCACAACATGGATGCTCCAAACTCTGCGACTAGCTCCTCCTGCGAATAGGTATGGCTGCCGAAGTACGAGGTCTCTGTGATCCCTTTACGCCCTAAGCGATTCGGATGTCCTGTTGCGTGGGATAGTTCGTGGAATGCTGTGCTGTAGAATTCTTCAGGGGAGTGGAATGAATCTTTGGGAGGGAGTTGGATGTAATCAAGGTGGGGTGAGTAATAGGCTCTGTGACCGCCGAAGCGTATGTCTGGTTTCTGTTGCATGTTGCTGATGACCTGTTCTGCTTGCTGGATCGGCTTGAACGGATTGACCTGTTCCTCCTCCTCTGGTGGTGGGTCGATACATTCGGTCTGGTCCAAGTTGAATACGTTGTAGTAGCGGAGTAGTGGAACCTTTCTCTCCTCGCCTCCCTCGTCCCTGTTCAGCAGTTTCCAGAACACGACCTGCGTTGCCTTCTCTCCCTTGCGTATCCCTCCTCCTTTCTCCTTTGCTTGCTTGAAGGTGAGCCAGTATGGGCTTGAGTAGGGGGAGCAGTTGAGGAGGAACTGATTGATACCTCGATACTCCTTCCTGCTGACAATGTTCCTCGGGCCTCCTCTACAGGCCCATGGCTTTCTCCATGGGATCTCTCCTTTCTCCAATAGTTCCATAATCCGATTCGTTACCATGTCGTACACGTTCATGTAGACCTCCTTGGGATGGGGTTGTGTGCTGAGAGCACAAAAAAAGCCCCCATCCGAAGACAGGGGCTTTAGGTTGATCAGTTATGTGAATCGGAAGTTTAGTTGCGCTTACGCCTTACCAGTCCAAATCCTGCACCAGCAGCAGCTAGGAGCCACCAGCCGTTGAGAATGGGAACACGAGAAGGCTCTATGGAATTGACCCCTGAGGGGGTATCTGTTTCTTGCTCGCTACAGGCATCACCAAGGCCATCTCCATCACTATCAAGCTGATCTGGGTTGTCAATCAACGGACAGTTGTCTACCCCATCATCAAAACCATCTAAATCCGAATCACTATTATTGGGGTCCATTCCAAGTGTGCACTCATTTAAACCAGACAATCCATCACCATCAGGGTCACCAACACCACAATCTTCAACACCATAGAATTTAAGGTTCTTAAGATCTAACACATTGTTAGATGACTCTGCCAACAACCCAATGGACAATGTAACCCCAACGCCAGCCCACCTTGAGACATCTAGCAAGCCAGTGCCTCCCCAAGCTTCACTGCCAATTTCAAATCCATATTTTTGGAAAACAACTTCGTCATTAATTGAAATGTAAAATAATGCATCAGGCTCAATTGTTGCCGTGGCATAGTCTAACGACATAAACAGGGCATCCGGATCCAAGTTGAATTCATGATATACATAAACTGGTGACCCGGATATCAACCTAACTATCTCTTCTGCTCCTTTTGCTAGCCTAATTGCAGAACCCGTTGGCCCCAACAAGAACACTTCAAAAGGAATCTGCACAATTGCCTCAGTTATTAGATTCTCAACCTTTGAAACAGTTGCAATGTCACTTTCTTCAAAAACAAAACTATATATCCATGGTTTATTCTCTAAAACATTACCGTGAAAAACTGTCTGTGAATCAACTGCCCAATTAAACCCTACTTTGTCCGCATTTGAGACTAAGTTATTTGTAAATTTCCCTTCCCCTGCTACGGTGTCGAAATACCAAAGCACTGCCCCAGTGTGATCTTGGTCATTCAAAACCGCATTAAAGGAATCAATATACGGTACGCCGTGGTTTTTTGTCACAGTACCGGTAAAGGTTAAACCAAAGAGTTTTATTGAGAACTCGTCAAACTCTCCGTTGTTAGCAATATAGTTCTCTATTAAGACTTCTTCTCCGAGCTTCTCTCCAAGTATAGATATATTTTTATATAGATCCAAATCATAGTATGTCTTAACATATAAAGCAACGGCTTCAGTTATTTTTTCGACAAACTCTTCGGCTAATTTACCTTCTAGCGAATCGGAATCAACCTCGATGGATGTTTCTATTCTCTCTGGTGGATCGATAAGTATAATTCGTTCAATATGATTTGAATATTTGTCATAAAAATAATCATTTGAGTTGCTTAGGCTTAGCGAATTAACAACGACACCCGCTCCGAGACTTTGTCCGATAAAATGAACGTTATTGTTAAACGACAACCCTGAACGTGATTCGGCCTCTTCAAAAAGTTCTGCCAAGCCCAAGCTAAAGAACAAAGACTGCGGGCCAACATTTTTTACCGGAGGCAAGTCTCCATGTGACTCCTTCTCCCAGTTCCACACAATTACATTTGGATCACCATTCCTAATCTTCAACTCCCTTATCACCTCTTTAAGATATGGTCTAAGCTCAATATTTGTTTCTGGATTATTTATTTGTTCATGAGTTAAAAAATATTCCTCTTTTTTGGCAGGCCTCCAACCGTGAACAAACACATAGGTTTGCTTTGTAGGATCAATTAGTTGTGCCAACTCTGAAATTGTGCCCCTCCGCAAGAAACAACTGTCAGATGTAACCCCTTCAACTACTTCCAGATGCTCATTTATGCCATGAGGCTTTTCAATTGGATCCAGGGTTTTTCCACGCTCTAACTCTTCACCAATGCTGCTCAGCACAAGAACTTCGCCAACTTCTAGGTTTCTATTATAGATTCTAAAATTATCAATTTTTACATTGCCAGACTGTACTTGAGCATGTCCGGGTCTTGCCCAAACATAATCGTATGCTCCTATTAGCATGTCCATTGTCGGGTCAATGCTTCCATAAGTCAAAAGCTCTTCCGTTTGCGCAGCTAAACCATCAACATAAAGCGTCATTGCTTCTTCTTGCTTGTTAACCACAAGGGCAATGCTATGCCACTCACCTAATTGTATGCTAGTTTCAATTGTTTGTTTAGTAGCACTAGTGTAAGCTTCCGGCTGTATTGCACCAACCAGCTTGGGGTTTTCTGTGTCGGCTACTACTAAAACAACCCCTTCTCTCCAATCCCCACCCTGCAAAGTAAAAAGCTTAACTCCATTATCCATATAGTAATCATCAACACTTCCTACATAAAAATCAAAGGCAATTGAAAAACTTTCGGAACCCGGAACAAAGGGGGGACTGACTCGTACGTAATTGCCGAGACTTATGTCTACAGCCTCGCCAGTAACACCTGAGACGAAACCTGGGCTTCCAGTGACATGGCCATGGATGCCATTTCCACTCAGATCAAAAACAGTCCCATCAAAAGGATAATAGGCCACCAAGCCTTCGCTCACTGAGCCGCTTTCACTTTTGTCGGTCAAGTGATAAATTTGCTCTACTTCATCCCCCTGCAAAACCCTATTGTAAAACCTTACTTCATCAACTAAGCCTCGGAACAAGTCTTTTGGATAAAACTTGAAAGCACCGATTGCAAACTGATCTTGAATTGGGTATCCAGAATAATTTGCAGTATCAACTAGATTATTATTAACATATATTTCATACAAACCGTTGTCCCATGTGGCAACGACATGAATCCAATCCTGTGTATTCTCTATGGTAAACACACTAGCACTTTGCTCTATTGCCCCAATTCCGTAATGTAGTCCATTGTTTTCTTGAATTAGGTAAACTCGTGCCCCACCATTTGGTGCGTGAGGCATGAAGTTTGAGATTATGTATGAGGCGCCATCTGTTTGTGTTGATGTGTCTAAAGTGTTTGGCTTAAAAAACACGGAAAAACTACCGGTTTCTGACAAAATCGAACCAGAAAGATTAACATAATCATCAACACCATCTAAATTTACAGCACTCCCAGATACACCAGCCGCATAAGAAGGGCCTCCAAACTTAGTGCCATGATTACCATTTCCACTCAGATCATTCACATTCCCATCTAGGGGGTAATAAGCAACTAACCCTTCGTTTAGATCGGCATAGGCAGTGGAAATGCTGCAAACAAACAATAGAGTCATTCCAAGTAATGCAACCAGCTTCTTCAATTCTTCCTCCTCCAAACAGGCGTTGACATGGCAAACAGACAGGCGTCAAGGACACTTAGCCCGGTCGCACATTGTTGCAAGTTTGGAGCCAGTTAATTTAAATTTTCTATTTCCCCTTGACCGACGCTTGCTTAGAGATAGTCCTCCTGGGCAACGGAAAAACAGCCCTTACCATTTTTGCAACTTTTAGAGACATATCACCCAACAAGAGTGGCATATGCCCCGCTTCCCCCAAGGCAGACACAAGAAAAGCCCCCAAGCTCATGAAAAGCAAGGAGGCTCTAGGTGGTGCAGTATGTCCAGTACTCAGATCACTTCTTCTTGCCAGCCCTAGCAGCTCTCGCCTTAGCCAACCCTGCACCTAAATCCTTCTCAATAGCCATATTCCTGCGGGACTCAGAATAATCCCTAGCAGCAAGGGCTTGAGTCCTGGGGATGTCGAACTGTTTCCTGTATTCCTTAGCAGTCATTTCGTGGGCTGTCTTCAAGTGGCGAGCAAGGGTCTTCATTCCCTTGCCGCAAATCATGCAGATGATCTGTTTTTTTCCGAATGCTTTCCTCTTGGAAATAGCAGGAGCAGTTTCCTCCTCTGCTGCGACTTCAGGAGTCTCACCTTTCTCGATAGCAGACAATGCTTTGTAGACATCGCTGATTTCGGTGATGAGGTCTTCTTTGGACATGGGTGATTTGGAAGCGTGAGCAGTTACGATTTCAGTAGCCATTTCGAGTAGAGTTGACATTGAAAGCCTCCTGTTGGGGTTGTCGAATATGGATTGCTTATAGCATGTGAATTTGTGTCTTTAAAATACAGAATTTTGTTTAGGCATAGATTTGTTTGTTGCGATTAGGAGGTGATATTTTGATTCCTGTTGAAATGCGTAGGAATTGAAGTGAAAGAGGCATGACCTTGTGGGGCCATACCTCTTACTGAAACGTGAAAATCATATTGGTACAGTTCCTATATGCTCAACCCTCGTCCTCCGGAAATTACGGACGAAACCCGCATAAACACTGGCCTTGAGGGCGTTTTGTGCCGGGTAATGAGGTTGTTTCTTTAATAGTTTCAATTCTACTACTAACAGAAGATACAGAACCATAACGCTAGAAATAAATCAAGAACATATCACTAGAGTCAAAACTAATATACAACAAGTACTAGGTTCGTGTACCAAACACGAACTCAGTGTATCAAGAACGAATTAAAACAAAATTAGTACTGCTATCAGACTTATGATTCAGGATTCTTTTCCTTAAGTATTTTCCTAGTATCAATTTCTACAGTATCATTAAACGTGGCAATACACCTGTTCGATTGATTCCATATTAGCTGTCTTTCTTTTTGTTTCGGATCTATATTAGCTATCTGACTAAATAAGTACATCGGATCATCTCTGTTCAGAGTTTCATGCACTGGTTTCATTCTCTTCAATCTTGATGTTTTAATGGTACTAGGCCCTCTTGAGAGGGCTAGTGGTTTCATAGTTCCTAAAGCTGCTATCAATCTGTTTGTATGTGGTATTCCTCTTTGAACAATTGTTGTTTCATCTGTAAATGCATCTTCAAGTGTCAACCTAAGCGTGAAACCATCTCTCTTAAGCAGGAGGTTGAGTTCTGTTATATACGCTCGCTTCATGCAATCGAGTACGATATCTGCATGTCTATCAGTACTTATAAAACTGTCATGGATACAAAGAACAGGTATCCGCTTATCGGTCATTTCCTTGATGACACGATAAGCTATGCATGAATCAACATACTGAGATTTAAGGCCTTCACCAGACTTGAGAAAATCACTTACCAGTGGATGATATGCAACAATTTCATCATACAGTTTACTAAGGTCATTTTCTCCATCAGGATAATCAGCTGGATTCTTCCTCATGTCCTCTCGGATAGCGCTTAAGCAGGACCTTTTCCCATCAGCGTTAATCGCCGTTAGAAACAACTTCTTGTAATAGGGTCTCTTATTCTCGGGATCATTATCCTTGCTCACAACATACGGTAGGAGGCCTAAATCAGAAAGTTTCTTGCCTACCATGGCGTACAGGATATGGACATGCATCCCCGAGAAATCATTCTCAACAACACACCTGCCATCGATAAGCATATGGGGCCTGACATCACTCGGAGCCGCTTGCCACCAGCCCCCATAGAACCTGCCACCTGATATAAAGTTCCCGTTACTAAAGATCCTCCTGGTCCTCTTCCGCGAGAGGTCCAGGTATAGGGGCCTCTTACGCTCCTTCTCCGGCACGTATACGGCCAAGTCAAGGTCAATGTAGGTTTTAGCTATCAGATCGTTATAGCGTTCAAGTACGTTGCGCCATCGCTTGGTGTTGTCGTTATCCGTATAAGGGTCCAGTTGCTTGATTTTCACAATAGGCCTGACCCTTTTCCCTTGCCTGTTCTTGGTGGTGATCTTTTTCTTTACTGGCTTCTTCTTCCGGACTACGAGTTCCTGATCAGGGAACACATAGATCATTTCTTCCATTACGTCGTGCTCCTCCTCAAGGAAACGTATTAGCTTCTCTGTCGCACGGATACGGGTCTGGAAGCCATTAACGAACCCCTTGCGCCGATAGCCCTTCTTATACTCGACATAATCGCAACTGAGCAGGTAGTCAATACTGTCTTTCAGTAACCGATACCCAATCTCAAACCTGTTGTATCGCCTTATCAGCTTAAAAGCACCCTCATCCTTCCCAAGACCAACTCTCAGATAACGGTCCTTACGCCCCTTGTAATTGTGATACAGGTCACATACTAATACTTTCAGATGCTTCTTGAATTTAGATGTCTTCTTTCCATGCTGCTCACACAGGGCACCTATCGCGCTATCCACTTCAGGCGCTTTCGAGGTCCTATGGATCTCAAGAGGCCTAGCATTCAGAAACGGGTTAAAGTCATCTTCCACTTCATCAGACATCACGCTTTCGGAATCGCTACCATCATCCCTATCCTTAACGTCTTCAGAACTCATGACTCCGTATCCTTTTGTCCTGAGAAATGACCCCAGGGGTTACAAATAGTCCTCAGGCCCTTTCCATATATATCTAACAGTCCTAGTTTTCCGCTAAGTGAAATCCGAAATCCGGATAAAATAATATTCTCCTACACCAGACTCCATGCTCCACAGGCAACAGGCGGACCATTGACACTCGTTAATATTTCTCTTGACACTACATTGGTACTCTTTTAATATCACCTTCAACACATATTGCAGATGAGTATTGGGACTATTCCACAGGGGTGGCTTAGTCCCTCTTTTTTTGTGTTGAGTGGGCAAGCGTCTCCTAGACGTTGTCAGATGGACATGAGTATTCGGTTCTGACTTGTCCGCGAGGTCGGTTGCCGCCTTGTGCTGCGGCATTTGATAGCCATTGGGTTCCAAAGTTAGTGCTAAAGAAATCGCCGTTAAATGTACGATTATGGCCATGGGGTAGGCAGCAGCATTTGTCTTCCTTCAGAGATAAATGAAGCCCCAGAGAGGTTGTCCCTGGGGCTCATTTGCCAGCCTAGCTCGCCTTGGTAATCGCTTTCTTCTTGGCCTCCTTTTCGGCTTTCTTGGCCAAGTAGGCTTCCAGCTTCTCCTGGTAGAGGGTTTCGATATCCCCATCAGTGACAGCCTTGAACTTGCCAGTGCGACGGTGGTATTTCATCGCCTCCGTATCCAGCTCCTTCCGAGCTGCAGTATGAAGCTGGCTCTTGATTCTGGGCATAACGTCAAGGGGCTTAATTGCCTTACGAATACGAGCAACCCACTTCTCGTCGGCCTTAAGCTCATCACCCTTAGCAAGCTCAGCCAATTCCACAACCAGATCGGTGGTAACTCCAGGTGCAATACCAAGACCATCAATGGCAGCCTTGAAGACTTCCATGGGGTCAGCGGCATCACTCGTTTGAGGACCAACAGGCGTAGGACCTTCAGGGACGGTTCCGCTCTCAGCGACAACAGAGGCAGCAGTCCCTTCAGGCACATGGGGAGAGACCACAGGGGTAGTAGGGGTAGCAGGGGTAACATCAGCAGCAGGGGCGACAGGGGCAGCAGTAACGGTTTCATTTTCAATGCTCATTGTTTTTCTCCTCTAATAGGTATTCAGTTATTTGAATATAGTTTTGGTTGTCAGTTGCGGGTTATTGCATCGGGTTGATCTCTAAGGCGGGTCTCGCATGTCTGCACCTCCAATCTGTCAATCTTGACTGGAGCCTAACATGCTGTTTTTATTGCATCTACGTGATTTTTGCGGCAGAAGTAGACTTGTGCCGCTACAGGTAAGGTAGGGTGAAGATTTTTTCTATTGGAGGAAGTGAGAAGCTAATTTAGATGGGGGTCTGGACTATTTGGCGGGGTGTTTTGTGCAGGGAGGGACCTTGCTCATGCTGAAGCCAGAAGTGTTCTCATGGCGGTTGATTCCTGTCTTCTCTTGGTTCTCGATTCTCTTGAGAGCCCCTGTCACTTCTCGCGTGAACGATAAATATGCATAACCTGTTTCGGACTTGAGGTAGGTCTCACTGCTGCGATACTTGTCTCTGAATATTCTTTCACACGCTTGCCTCTTCGTGCAGGTGCAGCCTCCAGAGAGGTCTGCCATGAGGAACTCTTTCAACTCCTTATGCTTGGGCTTATCTACCTCGTGGCGCTTAATGGCATTCCTCCGGTGATGCTCAGATGGCGA
Source organism: Desulfuromonas sp. (assembly GCF_002868845.1). Lineage (NCBI taxonomy): Bacteria > Pseudomonadati > Thermodesulfobacteriota > Desulfuromonadia > Desulfuromonadales > Desulfuromonadaceae > Desulfuromonas > Desulfuromonas sp. Next base: position 111,682 of record NZ_PKUB01000038.1, on the reverse strand, counting down.
CAGCTCAACTACTTTTATTTCCACTTCCTTACGAGAAGGTGCACTACCCCTGCCATTCAGAAATTCAAACAAGGCATCTATATCAACGTCAATTTTTCCACCCTTAGCTGACTTACTTAACCAGCTTAAAAAGTCATCTCTCGAAAATGAACCCATCTTAGAATCTACGCTAACAACACCCTCTTCTTCATAATTTTCATAATCACTAGTAGGAACATCTACATGCTTGACACCTCCATGTGCCAATGCGTCGAAAATGCATTTATTCCACTTGCCATACTTCTCATCAAACACCTGCTCAACAGGCGTCAAGTCCCTATCGTACTCATTGTTAAGACCGTTATTGATAACAGCCTCCCTGTCAACTATAAAAAATTCATCTGTTTCACCAAACCCACCAACAATTTCAGTCTCAAAAGAGGCCATCATCACAACTGTATTCCAAAATGTCCAAACAGGATTAGAGGCATAAGACTTATAATCTTCTTTAGAAAACCGCTGCCACTCGAACATCACTAACTCCTATACGTAATCCAACTCTTTTAAAGCCTCCAACAAAACTCCAGGCCTATATCTCTTCCCATACCTGCCCGTTGTTATACTACTATTCGAGTGACCAAGCAACTCAGCAGCGCCAGAACATCTTCACCTACAACAACTGCGCTGTATAGATATCTTGCTTTTTCCCGTGAATCGTGGCAAGATCGTGGATCTTTTTGCACCGCGTTTTGCTACACGTAGCGCTACCTGGTGGCACCTAAGTACCTGGAATCATTACAGCATAACAGATTCCGGCCTTCGGCACCACTGACATTGCACGGGCCGGGAGAAACCTCCCGGCCCTTTGATTTACTGCCTGAAAAGACAAGGGAGACAGACCATGAGCACACAGAACCCCGTCGTCAAACTGGAAACCTCCATGGGCGACATCACTGCCGAACTGAATGCCGAGAAAGCCCCGAAGAGCGTGGAGAACTTCCTGTCCTACGTCAAGGACGGCTTCTACGACGGGACCGTGTTCCACCGGGTCATCGAGGACTTCATGATCCAGGGCGGCGGCATGACCGAAGACCTGACGGAGAAGAAGACCCGGGCCAAGATCAAGAATGAAGCCGACAACGGCCTGAAGAACGAACGCGGCACCCTCGCCATGGCCCGCACCCAGGTGGTCAACAGCGCCACCTCCCAGTTCTTCATCAACACGGTGGACAACGACTTCCTCGACCACCGCTCCAAGACCCCCATGGGCTACGGTTACGCGGTCTTCGGCAAGGTGACCGAGGGGATGGAGACCGTCGACGCCATTCGCAAAGTGGCCACCGGCAACCAGGGCATGCACCAGGACGTGCCCAACGAACCGGTCCTGATCATCAAAGCGACGGTCGTCGAATAAACAGACCTGCTCCTTCCAAAACGAAAGCCGGAACCTTCAGGGGTTCCGGCTTTTTTTTTTGGGCCTCTCGCTTCCCCCCCGTCTGTCTCCGCAGGCGGGCGGGAGTACCTGGAACGCCCATGAAGACAACGGAAGAGCTAACCTGGCCATCCCGGAAGGGGTCATTTCCTCCGCCCCTCGGGGCAAAACCAAGCCAGACCGGGGAGACCTGTTATAATGAACAGCAACCCATCCCCTGACCATGCACGCGACGCGATTAAAAAAAGGCCTCTACTCTCTCTACTACGGCCTCAAGCTCTTCCCCTTCCGCAAGGAGCGCCAGGCGCGCCTGCTCGAGGGACGACGGCGGGGCTTTGTGGGCATCCAGATCGACGGCCTCTCCTTCCCCCACCTGAGCCAGGCCCTTGACCGGGGCTACCTGCCCCACATCGAGCGCTTTCTGCGCTGCGGCAACAAACTCATCGAGTACCGGGCCGGCCTGCCCAGCACCACCCCGGCCGCCCAGGCGGTCATCTTCTACGGCGCCGAAAGCGACATCCCTGCATTCCGCTGGTTCGAACGGGAGACCGGCCAGGTGCTCACCTGCAACGACCCGGACCACGTCCAGTCCTGCAGGGAAAAGCTCTTTCCAGGCCGCCCCGGCCTGCTCGAGGGGGGCTCCTCCTATTCGAACATCCTCGACGGCGGGGCCGCGCGCAGCGTCTTCACCGTCTCATCTCCCCACCCCCAGACCCTTTTCGGCCGCATGGGGGGCCTGCGCATCGTGCTCATGCTGATTCTCCACCCCCTGCGCGCCTTCCGCATGCTCGGGGCCTCGGTGCTCGAATACTTCGCCAACCGCAAGGACGAGTGGTACGGACGCCGCAAAAGGCGCTGGCGAACGAGCGAGGGGCTGTTCCCTTTCATCCGCATCTTCTGCAACGTCATCCTGCGCGAACTGCAGACCTTTGGGGTGATCGCCGACGTCTACGCCGGGGTGCCCAACATCTATACCACCTACAGCGGCTACGACGAACTGGCCCACCATTTCGGTCCCGACTCCTGGCCGGCCCTGCGCAACCTTCGCTACATCGACAAACGCATCGGGGAGATCATGAGGGCCGTGAACTACGGCGCCGGGGCCGACTACCAGCTGGTCCTCCTCTCGGACCACGGCCAGACCCCGGGTTATCCCTTCCAGAGCCGCTTCGGGGCCACCCTGGGGGAGGCGGTGAGTGCCTTTCTTCGGGAACAGCAGGAGGCGGCGGTCTCCTCTGGGCCCCTGGAATTCACCCGCATCCAGCTCGGCTTTCTGCGCGAGGAGCTCGACTCCCGCACCCAGGGCTGGCGCCACCGCGTTTACCGCGCGACAAAGGATTTCCTGCAGCGCAAGATCCAGGACCTGGTCCCCGAGACCCTCAAGGTCGACCCCGAGGGGGGGGTGGTGATTACCTATTCCAGCTCCCTGGCCCACCTCTATATCACGGGCACCCGGAAGCGCCTGAGCTGGCGCGAAGTGGAGCGGGTCCAGCCCCTGCTGCTGCGCTTCTTGAGCCGGCACAAGGGGATCGGATTCGTGGTGGGGGTGGGGGAGGAGGACGAGGTCTGGTTCTTCCACGGGGGAGGCACGCTCTGCACGACGCCGGACTCCGACCCGCCGACGGCCGACCTGGAGTTCCTGCGCCCCTACGGGGTTCCCCACGACGTGGTGGAGGAGGTGCGCCGCTACGCCCGAAGCGAGCTCTGCGGGGATCTGGTCCTATTCGGGGCGTACGACGGGGAAGAGATCGCCTGCTTCGACGACCAGGTCGGCGGCCACGGGTCGGTGGGCGGAGAGCAGTCCAGGCCCTTCCTCATCCTCCCCCTCGGCCACCCGGTGCTGGAGCGGCGCTGGCACTCGGGCTACGAGTTCCTCTACCACGAGGTCTTCCGGCCCTGCCTGGAGGAGGCGGCAGACGCTCCGCCCGCCTGAGTTTCCCGACGCGACCGCCTGGTCAACCCCGGACCCCGACGACGTATTTGAGGTACCGCCCCTCGGGAAAAGACACCGGATAAGGAAAATCCTCCGGCTGCCCCGCAGTGCCGATCACCCGCAGCTCGCAGCCGGCCTGCAGAGCGCCCCGCCGCAGCTCTTTGAGGTAGTCAGCCCAATCGACCTTCTGGTGGTTGGAGCAGGTGACGAGGAGGCCGCCCGGGGGGAGCAGGGCCAGGGCGGCGGCGACCAGGTCCGAGGTGCCGCCGCGGGTGGTGAAGCGGCTCTTCTTGGTAGTGGAGAAGGAGGGCGGGTCCATGAGGATGGCGTCGAAGCGCCTCCCCTCCTTCGCCATCGCCTCAAGGGCCTTGAAGCAGTCGCCGGCGATAAACTCGTGACGCTTGGGGTTGAGGCGGTTGGCGGCGAAGTTGTCCCGGGCCCAGTCGAGATAGCCGGTGGAAGCGTCGACGCTGGTCACCCGGGAGGCGCCGGCCGCGGCGGCGGCCACCGAAAAGGCCCCGGTGTAGGCGAAGAGGTTGAGGAAGCTCTTGCCGGAAAGGCGGGCGGCCAGGTCGCGGCGGTTGGTCCGTTGGTCGAGGAACAGCCCGGTGTTGAGACCCTCTTCGAGCTCCACCATGAAGGTCAGCCCGTTCTCCAATACCGGCAGCCGTCCCGGGGCGGCCGAGCCGGCCAAGAGCCTGCTGTAGCGCTTCGACCCGCCCTTGGCGGCGAGCTTGCGGGTCTGCTGGGGGCGCAGCTTCTCGTAGATTCCCGCAGGGTCCTCCAGGCGCTGCAGGGCCTGCACGAGCAGCGGAAGGTGGGGGCGCCAGGCGGCGCTGAAGCTCTGCACCATGAGGTGCTCGCCGTAGCGGTCGACGGTGAGGCCGGGCAGGCCGTCTCCCTCGCCGTTGACGAGGCGGTAAGCGGTCGTATCGGAGAGATCTAGGTAGTCGCGGCGCAGGGCGACCGCCCGCTCCAAGGACTTCTCCATCCAGGTCCGCCCTGGCCGCGTCCCCGGGGGGCCGAGCACCCGGGCCGCGATGCGCTCGGCCGGGTCGAGCAGGGCCGCGGCGAGCCCCCTGCCCTTCTCGTCGCACAGATCGACCACCTCGCCGGCCTGCGCCGCCGGCCACTTTTTGGTGTACCGGTCGGCGACCACCCAGGGGTGGCCGAGCTCGAGCATGCGGACCGTTTCGGGCCCGACGATGAATCGCCTCTTGTCCATGTGCAAATTCCTTTCAAAAACGGGCCCTGGATTGTACTGAAGATTCTCTCCCCCGCCAAGCCCAAACGCCTTTTTTCCCTCATTCCCCTGTGTTAAACTTCCGGCCACACACTACGCCCGCGAGGAACGCTATGAGCGAAACACCCAAGTCCAAGGCAGAAATGGTCATCGAACGCATTATGGGGGATCTCGACCCCGGCTCCGACCGCTACCAGGTCCTGGCCACGGCCAAGCAGTTCAAGTCGTCCTGGGTGGAGCTCGGGTCGAAACTGCAGCAGGTCCAGCAGGGGGGGCTCTTCCGCGACTGGGGCTACGACTCCTTCGAGGATTACTGCTCCCGGGAGATCCGCATCAAGCGCCCGACCGCCGAAAAGCTCACCCTCGCCTACCGCTACATGGAGAAAGAAGAGCCCGAACTGCTCGCCCGGCAGGGGGAGTTGAAACCTTTGCCCGACTACCGTTCGGTGGACCTGCTGCGCCAGGCCCGACAGGAGAAGGACTTCTCCGACGAGGAATACGCCGAACTGCGCAAGGCGGTCGTGGAGGACGATCGCAGCCATCCGACGGTCCTCAAGCGCTTCAAAGAGGTGAGCGCCGCCCACGGCGAGGGGCCCGGCGCTGTGGTCCTGCTCAAAAGCGGCCTGAACGCCGCCCGTCGCCTCGAGGGAGTCATCGACCAGCTTGACCAGGTCTCCACAGAACAGCGCCGAACCGTCTCGGACCTCATCCGCCAACTCGAGCGCGAGGTCGAGGCGGCACAGTCGCCTCCCGTCGA
>NZ_PKUB01000038.1:0-106328 GCF_002868845.1 Desulfuromonas sp. | reverse complement strand
AATCCCCCTGAAGGGATCATCTTGACATGATTACCCAGCCCTTCATCGGCCTGCTCAACAACGCCGCCCTGCTCCTGGTTCTGGGCGTCCTCTACGGCACCCTGTACCACCGCTCCGACAGCACATGGTGGCGACTGCTCCGCGGCTTCTTCCTCGGCGCCATCGCCGTCGGGGTGATGATGAACCCGTGGCAGCTGGCACCGGGGATGATCTTCGACACCCGCACGATCGTGCTCAGCACCGGCGGGATGTTCCTGGGCTCCGTTCCGACCGCCATCGCCGTCGTCATGGCCGGCCTCTACCGGTATCATGTCGGCGGCGTCGGCACCCTGACCGGGATCATCTGGGTCGTCGTCTCGGGCGCCTCTGGACTGGCATGGGCCAGGGCCCGCAAGCGGCCGCCCGTCCAGTTGTCCTGGCGGGAGTTCTACCTCCTGGGCCTCGTCGTGCACCTGGTCCTGCTGGCACTCATGTTCACCATGCCCGACGGGCTGGCCCTGCCCATTCTCGAGAAGATCACCCTGCCGGTTCTCCTCATCTTCCCAGTGGCCACCGTCCTCCTGGCCAAGCTCCTCTCCAGCCAGGAGATTCAGGCCCGCGACAAGGCGGCCCTCGATGCCAGCGAACGCAAGTACAAGGAACTGGTGCAAAACGCCCGGGCGGTCTTGCTGCGTATCGACACCCGCGGCGACATCACCTTCTTCAACGAGTATGCCCAGGAATTCTTCGGCTACAGCGAAGAGGAAATTCTCGGCGAAAACGTGGTCGGAACGATTGTCCCCGCCAGAGACACGGCGGGGAGGGACCTGAAGGAAAAGATCCAGTCGATTCTGAGAAATCCCGACCGGTTCTTCGAAAATGAAAACGAAAACCTCTGCCGTGACGGGCGACGGGTCCGGATTCTTTGGAAAAACACTCCCCTGTGCGACGATTCGGGGAAGGTCGTCGGCATCCAGGCCGTCGGGCATGACATCACCGAACTGAGAAGAGCGGAGGGCGTCCTGCTGGCCAGGGAAGAAGAGTTCCACCGCCTGGTCGAGATGTCCCCCCTCCCCCTGGTGATCGTAGAGCAGAATCACGACATCGTCTTCCTCAACCGCAAGTTCACCGAACTGTTCGGCTACACCCACGAGGACATCCCCACAATCGAGAAGTGGTGGCCCCTGGCCTACCCCGACCCCGAGTACCGGAAAACGGTCATGGACCGCTGGAACGCCGCCGCGGCAAAGGCCATAGAGGAGAAATCGGATATCGCGCCGCAGGAAGCTCGAGTGACCTGCAAGGACGGCTCGGTCCGCGACGTGGTCGGCAGACTTGCCTCCATCGGAGAGAAGGAAATCGTCGTGCTGACCGATATGAGCCGGGAGAGGGCGTTCGACCGGATAAAGAGCGAGTTCATCGCCACCGCCGCCCACGAACTGCGCACTCCTCTCACGGCCGTCAGGGGGTTCACCGAACTCCTGCTCAACGAAAAAGACCTGGACCAGGCCCAGCGGGACGAGTTCCTCTCCATCGTCAATGACAAGACCGAGGTTTTGGAACGGATTATCGACGACCTGCTCGATCTCGGCCGCGTGGAGTCGGGGCGGGTGATCCACCTGGAGACGGAACCTTCCGACGTCGGGGCCCTGGTCGCCTCCGCGGTCGCCTCCTACCGGAAGGCCTTCCCCAAGCGCCAGATCGACCTGGCCTGGCCCGAGGCGGGGCCGGGAAAGATTTCCGCAGATGCGGGAAAGGTCGGGCAGGTCATGGAGAACCTGCTCAGCAACGCGGTGAAGTTCTCCCCGGCCGACGCCCCGGTCAGGGTCAGCGCCACCACCGCGGAGGGCGAACTGCAGGTCGCGGTGCGGGACGAAGGGGCCGGCATGAGCCCGGAGCAGGCGGCCCGGATCTTCGACAAGTTCTACCGGGCCGACAGCTCGAACACGGCGGTCCCGGGACTCGGCCTGGGAATGGCCATCGTCAAGAACATCGTCGAGGCCCACGGCGGGCGCATCTGGGTCGAGAGCGAGAGGGGAAGGGGCACGACGGTCACCTTCACCCTCCCCCTGAAGGCGAAAGCCTCCTGACAGGAACTCTCGAGAGCCCCCCTCCCGAGAAGTCTCGCCCTGCCTGCCCCCCTAAAGAGAGCACTTGCTGTCGCACACGTTGAGCACCTGGCTGCGCCGGCTCCGATCCCGGTAGACCGTCAGGCCCTTGCACCCCAGCTCATAGGCGAGCAGGAAGGCCTCCTTGACCTCCTCCACCGTCCCTCCCGCGGGAAAATTGATGGTCTTGGAGACGGCGTTGTCCACGTACTTTTGAAAGGCCGCCTGCATTCTCACGTGCCACTTCGGGGCGATCTCCCGGGCGGTGACAAACACCTCGGGGTCGAGCTGCCGCCCCCCCTGTCGGCACCGGCTGTAGAGGGGGTGGACCTCCTGCAGGACGGTGCCGAGCACGTGGCGCTCGTATTCAAAGGCAAAGACAGGTTCGATACCGCTGGAGACCCCGGAGATGAGGCTCAAGGTCCCGGTGGGGGCGATGGTGTTGACCGTGGCGTTGCGCATCGGCGCCCCCCCCTCGCGCTGGCGAAGGCTTCCTCCGAACCCCGGATAAGGGCCGCGCTCCCGGGCCAGTTCCTCGGAGACGGCCACCGACTCCTGGCGAATGTAGGCCATGACCTCCTCGGCCGCCTCGAGGGCCGCATCGCTGCCGTAGGGCACTCCGCGGAGCAGGAGCAGGTCGGCAAATCCCATGACCCCGAGGCCGATCTTCCGGGTGCGGCGGGTCGTCTCAGCGATGGCCGGCAGGGGGTAGCGGTTAACCTCGATGACGTCGTCCAGAAAACGCACCGCCCAGCGCACCGCCTCGCCGAGGCGGTGAAAGTCGATTCGCCCCTTTGCATCCGCGAGCTTCACCAGGTTAAGGGAGCCGAGGTTGCACGACTCGCAGGGCAGCAGCGGCTCCTCGCCACAGGGGTTGGTGGCTTCGATCTGCCCGAGGTGGCTGGCCGGGTGGTCGGCGTTGACCGGGCCGAGGAAAATCACCCCGGGTTCGCCGTTTTTCCAGGCCTGCTCGGCGATCGCCCCGAACACCTCCTCCGCCTCCAGCCTCCCCGCCTCGAGGCCGGTTCTCGGGTTGACCAAGGGATAGTCCTCCCCTGCCGAGAGGGCTTCCATGAAGGCATCGCTGAGCGCCACCGAGATGTTAAAGTTGGCCAGCTCCCCCTCCCCGTCCTTGGCACAAATGAACTCCAGGATGTCGGGATGGTCGACCCGCAGAACCCCCATGTTGGCGCCGCGCCTCGCCCCCCCCTGCTTGACGGCCTCGGTGGCGGCGTTGTAGACGCGCATAAAGGAGACCGGCCCGGAGGAGATGCCCATGGTGCTGCGCACCTGGTCCCCTGCCGGGCGAAGCCGTGAGAAGGCAAAGCCGGTCCCGCCGCCGCTCTGCTGAATGAGGGCCGCGTCACGCAGGGTGTTGAAGATCTCGGGGAGGGAATCGCCCACCGGGAGAACGAAGCAGGCCGAGAGCTGTCCGAGGCCGTTGCCGGCGTTCATCAGGGTGGGGCTGTTGGGAAGGAAGGCCAGAGAGGCCATCAGGTCGTAGAAGCGCTTCTCGGCCCGCCGCACCCCCTCCTTGCCGGTCCAGCGCTCCTCGGCGGCGGCAATGCTGCGGGCCACGCGGCGCAGCATCCCCTCGGGGGTTTCGATCACCCGCCCTTCGGGGTCCTTGCGCAGGTAGCGGGCCTGAAGAGCGATGAGGGCGTTTGGGGAAAGGTCGAGAGACATGGCCACCTCGTCGGGAGAGGGTCTGTCACAAGCATAGCAAAACCTGGCCGACGGGCCTTCGGGGGGTTCTGAAAAATAAGCGGAGGAGTCCGACGATAACTTTTTTCAGTCCGAGCGTTTCAGAAAAGGGGGGACCTTGGGGGGGGGGGCGTCATGGGGGGGGCACGGCGCCACAAATAAAATCCAATAATTTCAAGCACTTCATCAGGAACCGCTAGGGGTAGCAGGCAGCGGCCCTGCTCTCGATTGATCCTGTTGCCGCAGGCCACGGGTGTCCCCGCCCGGCTGGCGGGCCGCCTCAGACCACCCGGATGATGAACTCGGGGCAGGCGGCGGCGCAGTAGCCGCAGAGGATGCACTTCTCCTCCAGCACCCGGGCCTTGCCATCCTCGATGACCAGGGCGTCGTTGGTGCAGGCCGGGACGCAGGCCCCGCACCCCTTGCAGAACCGGTCCATGATGCGCAGCCGGCGCCGCCTCTTGGAGAGTTCCTCCCAGAGCGCAACGTCCGGCTCTTGGTCCGCAAAGAGGGCGAGGTTGGCCTCGATTTCGGCCTCGGAAAGCATCCCCACCGCAACCCCGTCGACCCCGGGCAGACCGCGCACGTAATCGAGGCTGGCCAAGGCTTCGGAAATGAGATTGCCCCCGGCGAGGGCCTTCATTGCGTAGACCCCTTTGCCCGCCCGGGAGAGGGCGGCGATGGCCCCGGCCATCTCGGATGCGTCGCCGTCGAGAATCCCCATGCCTTTGCGGTTGATCAGAGGGTGGACGACGTCGATGTCGGGGTGAAGCGCCGCCTTGCGCACCGCGCAAATGTAGTGGGAGGAGAGCCCGACATGGAGGATTTTGCCCTCATCCCGGAGCCGCAGCAGTTCATCGAGAACCGCCCCGCGTTCGACGAAGGGGTCGGCCAAGCGGGCGCCGTGCAGAAGGACGATGTCGAGTCGGTCAACGGCCAGTTCGCGCAGGGCCCGCTCCACGTGGCTCCGGGCGGTTGGAGCGTCGGAGGCGTGGGTCTTGGTGGCAATGCGCACCTCGCCCCGGTAACCGTCAAGGCCGGCGCGGATATGGGGATAGGTCTCGTAGAGTTCCGCCGTGTCGAGCAGATCGACCCCGCGCTCGAGGGCGTGGCGGATCAGAGCCCCCCCCTGCGCCGGAGAAAAGTTGGCCTGCAGAGGCCCGAGCGGCAGGGTCCCGAAAACCAGTGGGCAGACCCGCATTTGCGTACTTCCCAAACTCACCTTTTTCATGCTATCGTCCCGCGGCTCGATACGGCCCCCGCCGGTTCGGCAACCCCGAAAATCCGGCCCGGACCACTTTCAAAGAGGGAATAACCCGCTAAAATTCTTAGCAGATACCCGCGGGTGGCGCAAGCATTTTCAATCCCGGCTGTTATAATGGGGACATCTTGGAGTTGCTATGAAAAAAGAATTCAAGGACCGAGTCAAGGAGCAGTTCGGCCGAAGCGCCGAGGGGTACGTCCGCGACCGGGGTTTTGCCGGGGGAGAGGACCTCGCCTACGCCGCACACCTGCTTCAGCCGACCCCCGAGGACCACCTCCTCGACGTGGCCTGTGGCGGCGGTCACACCGCCCTGTACTTCGCGCCGATGGTGCGAAGCGTAGTCGCCTCCTACCTGACCATGCAAATGCTCAATAAAGCCCAGGAGTACATCGCCGAAGAGGGGGGGGTTGACAACGTTACCTTCCGTGAGGCCGATGCAGAGGACCTTCCCGTTCCCGCCGGCTCCTTCACCCTCCTTACCTGCCGCATCGCCCCTCATCACTTCCCCGACGTTCCCCGCGCCCTGCGGGAATTCCACCGGGTCCTGCGGCGGGGCGGGCGCATGGTGATCATCGACACCCTTCGACCAGAGGACCCGGAAATCGCGGACTGGTCCCAAGAAATGGAAAAGATGCGTGACCCGACTAACGTCCGCTCCTTCAGCGAGAAGGAATGGGTCGACATGGTCAAGGAAGCGGGCTTCGACCTCCACGAGACAAAGGTTTTCCCAAAAACCCACGATTTCCGTGAATGGGCCCTGCGCGCAGGCCTGAACCAGAAGACCAGCCAGGAACTCATCCGTCATTTCCTCGAGGCTCCGGCCAAGATCCAAGACCACTTCCATGTGGAGACCTTCGCCGGTGAGATCGAAAGCTACACCGACCAGAAACTGCTCATCTACGCCACCCGGCCGGAAAAAAAGTAGGAAAATCCGACACCAACATCCTACGGGGCCGCCACGCGGCCCCTTTTTTTTTTCTCCGGCGGCTCGTTCACAGTCTTATACCCCAGCCCCGGTACCTGTCCTGCCCCTTCTTCAGGGTCCCTTAACCCCGGACAAATAAAAAAAGGGGGCACCCAATGGGTACCCCCGTAATCAAGATAAAAACGTGATGTAGCAGATGACTCTGTTTACTTGATGCCGGCAGCGTCTTCGAGCATGGCAGTGGTGACGGACTTGGGACGCTCGATGCCGTAGCCCAGAGCGCGGTCCCAGGTGATGTTGGCGAGGCAGCCGAGGGCGCGGCCAACACCGAACAGAACGGTGTAGAACTCGTACTGGGTGACGCCGTAGTACCACTGGATGACGCCGGACTGGGCATCGACGTTCGGCCAGGGGTTCTTGGCCTTGCCATGCTCGGTCAGGACGTCGGGGGCAACTTCGAAGATCATCTTGACGAGCTGGAAGAGCGGGTAGTCTTTGAGACCTTCGGTCTTCATGCAGAATTCACGCTGCGAGGTGTAGCGGGGGTCGGTCTTGCGCAGAACGGCGTGACCGTAACCGGGGATGACCTGACCGCTGTTGAGGGTGTCCCACAGGGCTTTCTTGAGACCTTCTTCGGTGGGCACTTCGCCGCCGAGCTTGGCCATGAAGTTCTGGGTCCAGCGCAGCACTTCCTCGTTGGCGAGGCCGTGCAGGGGGCCGGCGAGGCCGTTGATGCCGGCGCTGTAGGCGTAGTAGGCATCAGAAAGGGCCGAGGCGACCAGGTGAGTCGTGTGGGCAGAGACGTTGCCGGACTCGTGGTCGGAGTGGAGGATGAAGTACATCCGGGCGACATCGTCGTAGGGAGCGGGGATGCCCATCATGCGGGCGAAGTTGCCGCCCATGTCGAGGTTGGGATCGGCCTCGATGTGGGTGTCGCCCATGTACTTCATGCGGTAGATGTAGGCGCCGATCGGGCCGAGCTTGGCCATCAGGTTGTTGGCGTCCTCGTACATCTCTTCCCAGCAGGTCATTTTGTTGAACTTGCCGGAAGCGTATTTGGCGGCGAAGACGGAGTCGCGCTGCATGGCGACGATGGCGGCGGAGAACATGGCCATCGGGTGGCTGTCGCGGGGCAGGGCGCGCAGCACGTCGATGACGTACTGGGGAACCTGGGAGCGCTCTTTACAGTCTTCGACGACCTCGAGAGTCTGCTCCATGGTCGGCACGTCGCCGGTCAGCAGCATGTACCAGAAGCCTTCGACGTAGGGATAGTCAGAACCGGGAACCTTGGGCAGTGCAGCGAAGGTCTCGGGAATGGTCTTGCCGCGGAAGCGGATGCCTTCCATCGGGTCCAGGTAGGAGATATCGGTGACAAGGCACTTGATGCCACGGGCGCCGCCGATGGCCTGAGCCATGGTCACATCACCTAACTTCGTGTCGCCGAATTCTTTGACGAGGCGGGTGGTGCGGGGACGATGCTCTGCGATCTTCTGGGCCAGGACTTGCTTCAGTGTCGACATACTCTCTCTCCTTTAGTGAAATGAAAATAGGCGGAACGGGTGTCCCGCCAGCCGAAATACCATTTGCCCCCCGAAGGGAAAAATACACCGCCCCCTCTTCCGGCGGGCCCAAGGGCCCTCTTTATGGCTTTTTTACCGGACGGGTATCGGCGCTGGCCTACCGGGTAGAAGCTTCTGGAACGACCATGCCATACATGAAATATCAAATATTGTTCTAACAAAACGGGGGAAAAAGTCAAGTATTATTTTGTATACAGTATTCATCCAAAGGCCCTTATTTCCTTTTGCTTCTCGCCCTGCCCCATGCTAAAATGCGCAAAATTTATGCAACCCTGCCTCGAGTCATCGAAACCCGCTGGCGCCCCTTCGCTGCCACACATCACGGCTCGGGCAGTCCCGACTCCCGCCGGGACAGGACAATTGATTCCCCGGAAAATTCCGATGCGCATCGCCAATCTGACCATAGACAACAACGTGATCCTCGCCCCCATGGCGGGAATCACCGACCTGCCCTACCGCCGGCTCATGAAAGGGTTCGGAGCGGGCCTGGTCTTCACCGAGATGGTGAGCGCCAACGGCCTGATTCGGGCCGGCCGTCGCACCCGGGAACTGCTGCGTTCCCGGCCCGGCGAACGCCCCCTCGGCATCCAACTGTTCGGGGAGGACCCCGAAGTGCTCGCAGAGGCGGCCCAGCAGGTCAACGCCGACGGCGAACTGCTCGACCTGAACCTGGGATGCCCGGTCCCCAAAGTCGTGCGCAACGGCGCGGGCAGCGCCCTGCTGCGCGATCCCGTCAAGGCCGGCAAGGTCGTGGCGGCAGTGCGACGCGCCACAGACCTACCGCTGACGGTGAAGATCCGCTCCGGGTGGGACCACCAATCGGTCAACTTCCTCGAGGTCGGCCGCATCGCCGCCTCCGAGGGGGCCGACGCGGTCACCCTCCACCCGCGCACCCGCAGCCAGGGTTTCAGCGGGCAGGCCGACTGGGAGCACATCCGCCGCCTCAAAGAAACTCTGGCGGTCCCCGTGATCGGCAGCGGCGACATCTTCAACGCCGAAGACGCCCTGGCGATGCTTCGGCAGACGGGCTGCGACGCAGTTATGGTCGGCCGGGGCGCTTACGGCAACCCCTGGCTTATCCGGGACATCCTGGCCCTGCAAAGGGGCCTGAAGCCGGCGCCTCCCTCCCCGCCGGAACGGCTGCAGGCCGCCCTGCTGCACCTGAACCTCTTCCTGGAATCCTTCGACAGCAAAAAAGCGGTGCTGGACATGCGCAAACACCTGGCCTGGTACTCCCGCGGCCTGCCCGGAGCCACGGCCTTCCGCACCCTGATCAACCGACTGCAGACCGTCGAGGAGGTTCGTCAGGCCATGGAGGATTTCTTCTCCGGCGCGACCCCGCTGGCGGAGGAGCATCCGTGAAAAAAACCAGCATTGCCCCAGACCCCCAGGTCTACATCCGAGTCCTGGAAAGCCTCGATCGCGGAGTGGTGGCCATCGGCAGGGACGGGCGCATCGCCCTGTTCAACCCGGCGGCACAGTCGTACACGGGCCTCTCTGAGCGCCAGTGCCTCGAACGTCCCTACGAGGAGTTGTTCATCGGCCAGGAGGCCCTGCTCTACCTTGTCCGAACCGCCATCCGGGAGGGCCGCTCCATTTCCGGCCACGAGGACCTCCTGCTGAACCGCCCCGCCGCCCCGCCCCTGCCGGTGAACATCTCGGTTTCGCCGATTTTCACCGCCGAGGGCGAACAGGAAGGGGCGGTCCTGATCATTCGCGATCTGTCCCGGGTGCGGGAACTGGAATCCGCGGTGCGGCGAGCCGACCGCCTCTCCATGCTCGGGACCCTTGCGGCCGGTCTGGCCCACGAGATAAAAAACCCCCTCGGGGGCATCAAGGGTGCCGCCCAGCTTCTGGCCATGGAACTACCCGGACAAAGCGCTCTGCAGGAATACACCGAGGTGATGATCAAGGAGGTGGAGCGGGTCAACGGCATTATCGAGGAGCTTATGGATCTGGCCCGTCCGCGCCCTCCCGAGTGGACCGAAGTCAACCTGGCAAAAATCCTCGACGACATCGTCCTTTTCCAGCGAGAGGCCCACCGAGGCAAGGAGATCAGATTCCAGCTCAACCTGGATCCGAGCATTCCGCCCATCCACGGAGACGAGAACCTGCTCACCCGGCTCTTTCTCAACCTCATCAAGAACGCCGCCGATGCCATCGAGCAGAAGGGCGTGGTCGAGATCGTCACCAAGGTCGCCTCGGAACTCCATTTCAATCACCCGGGGGGACGCCCCGTTCCCCTTATCGTGGTGCAGGTCCGCGACACCGGGCGAGGGATACCGGCCGAGGAAATCGACCAGATCTTCACCCCCTTCTATACCTCCAAAACCAAGGGGAGCGGCCTGGGGCTGGCCACCTGCCAGAAAATCGTCAGCGAGCACCGCGGATTTCTCAAGGTCGAAAGTTCCCCGGGAAGGGGAACGGTTTTCGCCGTCTCCCTCCCCTTCCTGCGCCCCGGGTCGACCCCGGCCAAAAGCGCCGGGAAGACCAATACCTGAGCAAAAGGAAAGGCACACCCGAACATGTCCATTCGACGCATCTTGGTAGCAGACGACGAAGAGAGCATCCGCTGGGTCCTCTCCAAGGCCCTTTCGAAAAAAGGGTTCACCGTGGACCTGGCATCCAACGGCAACGAAGCCCTCGCCCTCTCCCGCCAGCACTCCTACGACCTGGCTGTGCTCGACATCAAGATGCCGGGCCTGACCGGGCTGGAACTCCTATCGCGCCTGCGCGAGGAGCGGCCCGACGTCCTCGTCGTCATCATGACCGCCGAATCCTCCATGAAGAACGCCGTGGAGGCAATGAAGCGGGGTGCCTACGACTACATCACCAAGCCCTTCGACCTGGACGCCCTCGATGCCATCATCCTCAAGGCCCAGCAGGCCTCGGAGATCACCCACGAGGTGCACCGCCTCAAGGATGAACTCAAAGAACACTACCAGCTCGACAGGACCATTATCGGCAAGAGCCAGCCGATGCAGGAGGTCTACAAGGTGCTCGGCAAGGTGGCCCCCTCTGACGTCACCGTCCTCATCACCGGCGAGAGCGGCACCGGCAAGGAACTGGTCGCCCGCGCCATCCACTTCAACAGCCCGCGCCTCGGCAAACCCTTTCTGGCCTTGAACTGCGCTGCCATCCCCCGGGAGCTTCTCGAGAGCGAACTGTTCGGCTACGAAAAAGGGGCCTTTACCGGTGCCACCGACCGCAAGGCCGGCAAGTTCGAGCACGCCAACGGCGGCACCCTGTTCCTGGACGAAATCGGCGACATGCCCCTGGAGCTTCAGGCCAAACTCCTTCGGGTCCTGCAGGAGAGAGAGATCACCCGCACGGGCGGGTCGAACACCATCGCCGTGGACGTGCGCATCGTCGCTGCCACCAACCAGGACCTCAAGGAGAAGGTGCGGGCCAAGGAGTTCCGGGAGGATCTTTTCTACCGCCTCAACGTTGTCCCCATCAACCTGCCCCCCCTCAGGGAGCGTCGTGAAGACATCCCCCTGCTGACGGAATTTTTCGTCCAGCGATCCCACGAGGAGTTGAAAGTCCCCGTCCAGGGGTGCACCGAGGATGCCATGGCCATGCTGAAGGCCTTTGAGTGGCCGGGCAATGTGCGAGAGCTTGAAAACGCCATTCAGCGCGCCGCCCTCCTGTCTCCGGACCAGCTGCTGACTCCGGGCGATTTTCCCGGCCTGATCGAGGAAGGGGCCCGGGAGGAGGGTGAGGATTCCCTGGAGGCTTTGATCGCCAGGAAGCTGAGCAGTTCCCTGGCCAAGATGGACGTGCAGGAACTGGACAATCTCTACGAGATCGTCCTGCACCAGATGGAGCGCCCCCTGATCAACATCATCCTGGAGAAGACCCGGGCCAACCAGGTTCGCGCCGCCGAGATTCTCGGCATCAACCGCAACACCTTGCGCAAAAAGATCCAGACCCTGGGCATCGAGGTCAAGAAGGACTGATTCCCGGCGGCACAACCGGTGTTCAAATGCACAGTCCCGCCTTGTCCCTTCGGCCCTCCATTGATACGGCGATCCACGTACCCCGGGAGGTCCGGGGGGGCTATGGTAGGAGCCGTAGACGGGACATTCTCGGGGCCTCCCCTGAGCCCCTGCATTTCCACCGGTCACGCCCGAAGTTCAAACATTCTATTCCCAAAGGCGGGTAGAGCATGCCAGAATCAAAATCCAGACGGAACCCAACCAGGGAACGCAGTTTCCTCGACTACCTCCTCTATGCCATGGCCGGAAGCGTCGTTGTCGCCCTCAGCTTCTCGGTCCTGCTCTGGCTGAGATTCTAGACAGCCCCATTGGGCGGACTGCAGCCGCCTTCCCTTTCCGCCGAACCCGCCGCCCCCTCCTTGCCTTGACCGAAAGCCCGATTATACTTGACCCCGGAGATCACCGAACCGGAGGAATCAATCATGATCGAGCCAACCCGTTCCCGTCGTGCCCCCCTGAGCGCCTTTCTGTTCGGGTGCCTCTTCCTGCTTCTCGGCGTCGCGCCCGGCTGCGCCCCCAAGGCCGAAAAGCACCCGACCTGGGACCCCATCGCATCCACCTGCCCCCACTGCTCCCTGCTGGAAGCCAAACCGGCCAGGGCCAGCCCCTGCGCCAACTGCACCCTGCGCCCCACGCCAAGCACAGAGAACCTGGAAGATCTTTTCCACTAGGCCCGCCCGAAACCTGCAGCACTGCTAAAAGCGAGAGGCCCCCGCGAACTGGTTCGCGGGGGCCTCTTTTATGCCTTCCCCCTTGGCATCAGGGAGAAATATCCTTAAAAGGCAGCCCACCCTGCCCGTATTATTGCGCCAAGACTTTCTTGTGGGTGATCTGAAGACAAGATGTCGGGAGAGGAAAGAAGGGGAGGGAATCGAGGGTTTTAATTTCACGCAGAGACGGCGGGCCCGGCATTTTTCCCAGGCCCGCCGCCTGACACATCAGAAGCTACTCGAAGCTGTCGCGGGACGGGATGCCAGGCAGAAAGCCGTTGTTGTACGCATCCAAGCACAAGTAGATATTCTCACCGTGGCTGAACTGCCACATTTCGCTATTGGCCCGGACATCCGTACCCACACCGTAAGCGGCGAGCCAAAGATTCGCTTGTTCGATAGGACGGCACTCCCCATTGGGCCAACATTGTGTTTCTGTGAGCGGCGGGCAATCAGGAGGAGAAGGAGGAGGAGGACAGTTGTTTTGAACATTCAGCATGGCAGCTACCACCGCAGGAAACAAGGTTAAGGACTTATCCCCTTTGACAGGTAGTTTCATAATGTCAATAGCCTCATTGACAGTATACGTTACACCTCCTACTGTGATATTCATAACTCCCCAGGCCTCAGGATGATTCTTCCAATAGCCCGGCGAACCTGTGCCGCACTCTTCCGCTGTCGCGGTTGTGATTCCAGCAAAAGTAAGTCCAAACAGTGCAATCATGGCCAAGACAAAAAGTTTCTTCATAAAACTCTCCTTCCCTGAACTTAGTTTACCCACAGTTCAAAAGCTCCAATGACCCTGAGACCCAAAACTCTCTTATTGCGTGGAAGCACCAAATACTTAGGCCCACCTCCTTTCGTCATCGTTTTTGATCGATAGACCACCAATATTAACTTCCAGACGACCATGGCCCAAGACATTGTTCTCTTACTCAAAGGGAAAGCAGTAACCCTTGAAAGGTTTACATTATCCTAATAATTAGACAGAGTTTGTCAATCTGCTCCTTTGCATTTTTTGACCGCCCCCTGAAATTCCACCATTTTTCTGCATCAGCATCAACCTTTGGCTTAATTTAAACCAATATCAAAGTCGGTTAAATTTAATCTACTCCAAAGGAAACTTCCCGTGCCATAAACAGACACCATTCCAGCTTTATCACGCTGCACGCTCTTATTAAAGGATTGCTGCCAGGGTAATATCTTAAAGAAAAGGAGGCCGAGGCCTGCAAGTGGGATAGATTCAAGCAATCAGCGTAAAAGATGCATACGATGGCCCTGAAAAAGCAACTCGAAGCTGGTCGATCTAAACACGTCAAGCCCCGGGAAGAGAAGATCCTCCCGGGGCTTGACGTGTTTCAATTAAGGATAGCGACTCGAGCGATCGTTACTCCAGCGCCTCGGCCACCACCTCGGCGACGTCCTTGACCCGCACGTTTTCGGCCCCCTCGTCCTTGAGTCCGTCCTCCAGCATGGTCATGCAATAGGGGCACGCCACGCAGACCGTGTCGGGCTGCTCCTGCAGAGCTTCCTTGACCCGCTCCAGGTTGATGCGGGTTCCGGTCAGCTCCTCCATCCACATGCGACCGCCCCCGGCGCCGCAGCAAAAGCCTTTCTCGCTGTTCCGGACGAACTCGCCGGGCTCCTTGCCGGTGGCCGCCGTCAGGGCCTCGCGCGGAGCGGCATAGGTGTCGTTGTGGCGCCCAAGGTAGCAGGAGTCGTGGAAGAGCAGCTTGCCCTGGGGGGCGGTCCCCTCAAGACGCAGCCGGCCGTCAGCGAGCAGGCTCTGGATCAATTCGCTGTGGTGCACCACTTCGACCTCCAGGCCGTACTGACGATAATCGTTCTTCAGGGTGCTGAAGCAGTGGGGACACTGGGTGATGATCTTCTTCACCCCCCGCTTCTGAAACAGCGTCACGTTCTGCTCGGCCAGACGGTCAAAAACATACTCATTGCCGAGCCGCCGCAGGCTGTCGCCGCAACACAGTTCATCCTTGCCGAGAATCCCCCAGGAGATCCCGGCGGCATCGAGGATCATGGCCACCGCGGCGGTGACATGCTTGCTGCGGTTGTCAAAGGCACCGGCGCAGCCTACGAAAAAAAGGTACTCTGTCTGGCCGGACTCGAAGGGGCGCTCGCCGAATGGGTCGCACCACTTGGCACGCTCGCCAGGGGCGATCCCCCAGGGATTGGAGCGCTGCTCGGTGTTCTCGAAGAGGTTGAGAAGTTCCTCCGGAAACCGGGCCTGCTCCTGGACGAGATAGCGGCGCATCTTGACGATCTTGGGCATCTGCTCGATGAGGACCGGGCACGCCTCAAGGCACGCCCCGCAGGTCGTGCAGTCCCAGATCGCCTCCTCGCTTGCAGCGCCCTCGACCTCCCCTTCGACGATAAGCGGCTTGCGGGGGGCCCCCGGAACTTTCAGGGCTGCGCCGTTATCCATCAGGTTGACCTTGATGTTGTGGACGATGCGACGGGGGTTGAGAGCCTTGCCGGTGTTGTGCGCCGGACACAGGTCCTGGCAACGGCCGCACTCGGTGCAGGTCAGGCTGTCCAGAAGGTCCTTCCAGGAGAGGCGCTCGACCTCGCCGGCACCGAAGCGCTCCCCCTTCTCGAAAGTCTCCCGGGGCTGGGTGTTCGGTTTTCCCAGGGTCGTCAGGTAGGTGTTGGGAATGGCGGTGAGGATGTGCATGTGCTTGCTGCGCGGCAGCAGGTTCATGAAAACGAGAAGGACGATGGCATGCACCCACCAGGCGGCGACCGCCACACCTTCCAGAGAGGCCGCCGAAAGCCCGGCGAGGGAGTTGCCGGTCAGGGCGGAGAGCGGCCGCCACGGCTCGGGGCCGTGCAGGGCGATGAGCGCCCCGTGCAGAACAAAGAAGGCGATCATGAGGACGGCGATCATCCCGAGAATCAGCAGCCCCTCGCCGCTACGGGGGGAAGTGTAGTCGGTTCCGAGGTAGTCGGGGGGGAAAAAGAGGCGCCGAGCGAGGGCCACGCCGACGCAGACCAGGGCGAGAAGTGAGACCGCGTCGAAGATGAAGCCAAGGCCGTGGTGCAGGGGGGTCGGGAGCTGGGCGAGGGTCAGGGCGGGGTGAAGCCCCTCGAGGAGGAACTCGCCATTGGCTCCGAGCAGGAAGAGAAAGGCCCAGAAAAGCACGAAATGATTCACTCCGAAGGGGCGCGCGAGCACCCGCTTCTGCCCAAAGGCGTAGGTTAACATCGCGGCGAGGCGCTCTCCGGGCCGGTCGAAGCGGTCCTCGGGCTGGCCGAGGGCGACCAGTTGCAGGCGCCGGTAGCAGCTGTAGCAGAAGAAGAGGATCGCGAAGAGAAAGATGGGGACGAAGAGCGTATGGTTGATCGGCATGTCAGACCTCGTTGCGTTTCATGTCAGGGGAGGCGTTCAAACGGCGGCCCGGGCAGCACCGGCCTTGCCGCGCTGCTGCTTCAGTTCACGGATGCGGCGGGTCAGCGCCGGCACGACCTGGAAGAGGTCGCCGACGATGCCGTAGGTGGCCACCTCGAAGATCGGCGCCTCCGGGTCGCGGTTGATGGCGATCACCACGTCCGAGTCCTGCATCCCGACCTTGTGCTGGATCGCCCCACTGATGCCGCAGGCGATGTAGATCTGGGGCCGCACTGTCTTGCCGGTCTGGCCGACCTGCCGGTTGTGCGCCATCCATCCGGCATCGACCGCGCTGCGCGAGGCGCCTACGATGGCGCCGAGCTCATCGGCCAACTCCCGAAGGATGGCGAAATTCTCCCCGTTCATCAGCCCCCGGCCCCCGGAGACGATGATCTCGGCCCCGGCAATATCGACCTGGTCCTTGCCGTCCTTGTCGCTGATCACCTCCAGGACCTTGACCAGGATATCCTCCTCGCGGGGAGCGAAATCCTCCCGGACGATCGTGCCCTCACGCCCTTCGCGCCTCTCGGGCATCGCCATGACATGCGGACGGACAGTTGCCATCTGCGGGCGGAAGCGATCGCACATGATGGTCGCCATGATGTTGCCGCCGAAAGCCGGCCGCGTCTGGGCGAGGTTGCCGTGCTCGTCGATGGCAAGCCCGGTGCAGTCGGCGGTCAGACCGGTCTTGACGACGGTCGCCACAGCCCCGGCGAGGTCGCGCCCCTGGCCGGTCGCGCCCATGAGGATGATCTCGGGCCGGTGCTTTTCGACGAGGTGGACGAGGGCCTCGGTAAAGGGCTCGGTGCGGTAGTTGGCATAGACCGGGGCGTCGAGAAGGTAGACCTTGTCCGCCCCGTGGGCGAAGGCCTCGGCGCAGAGGTGCTCCACGTCCTGGCCGATCACGACCGCGGCGAGTTCGACGCCGATGGCGTCGGCCAACTCGCGACCGCTGCCGAGCAGTTCCCAAGAAACCTTGGCCGTCTCTCCGGCGTATTGCTCGACGATGACCCAGACTCCCTTGTAGCGCGCGAGCATCTCCCGCCTCTGGCGCTCCTCGTCGTCGACCTCCTCCTCCGCGGAGCCGTGCTGCGCCTCCCACTGGCGGAGGAGTTCCTGTTCCTCGGGGGTGTAAAACATCTCCAGGGCCTCGGCCGGGCAAACCTTGATGCACTTGACGCAACCGATGCACTTTTCAGGGATGATCTCGGGCTCGCCGGCTGCGTTCATGCAAATGCCGTCGACGGGGCAGACTGACAGACAGCGCTCGCCGCAGGCGATGCAGCGCCCCTCGATGAGCCGGGCCTTGCCGCGGGGCTTTTTCAGTTTCTTCTTCTCTTCCATATCCATATCCCTTTGGAAACCGGGCCCTAAAGGGCCAGCAGGTCCTTGCTCAGAAGCTTGTCGATCAACAGTTGCGCCGTCCCCTCCGGGTCGTTCGCCCCGTCGCCGATAATCTCGCCCTGATCGCGCTCTGGGGAAAAAATCTTGCTCACCCATGTCGGCGAGCCCTTCAGACCGACCGTTTCGGGATCGAGTTGCAGGACGCCGTTGTCCCAGGTCTTCACATCGACATCCCGGGCGGTCAGGCGCATCGGCACGGTCGGGTACCGGGGGCGGTTCAGTTCCCGAACGACGGTGATCATCACCGGCAAGGGCGCCTCGACGACCTCGTGGCGCCCTTCGAGCTTGCGCCGCACCCGAATGGTCTTCTTCTCCAGATCGAGTTTCTCGATACGATCGACGAGGGTCAACTGGTGCAGCCCGAGACGCGAAGCGATGCCCGGGCCGACTTGGGCCGTGTCACCGTCGATCGTCTGCTTGCCGCAGAAGACAATGCCGAGGTCCTCCTCTGCCGCGAGGCGCTCGATAGCGGCGGAGAGAACCTTGCTCGTGGCGAGGGTATCCGCTCCACCGAAACAGCGATCGGAGAGGAGGATCGCCTCGTTCACCCCGAGGGCGCAGGCCTTGCGCAGGGTCGCCTCTGTATTGGGAGGGCCCATGGAAAGGGCGACCGACCGCAGGCCGAAGCGGTCCTGCAGGGCGAGGCTCTCCTCCAGGGCATGGGTGTCGTAAGGGTTGACGATAAAGGGGATTCCTTCCCGGATCAGGGTATTGGTTTCGGGGTCGATCTGAACCTGTGTGGTGTCGGGAACCTGCTTGATACAGGCAATGGCAAGCATAGGCATTCCTTCGTTTAAGGGCGGCGGCCGAAGGGGACGACCTGACAACGGACATTTAGTGACGAAATATTAAGCAATTTCTCAATTTTTTTCCACAAAAAAAGCCCCCGGGATAACAATCCCGCGGGCCGCCTCGCCCAAATCGGATTCACGCCGTCGTGTCCGATCTGTTTACATTTTGGTAGATTAGCAGGTTTCGTGCCGGTTCGGGGAGGCCCTATCGACCCCCCTTTCCCAACGGTTTCCCGGTCCATTGTGTTCCTCTCAACCCCGTGACTCGGACAATATTTGCCCACCATATAGGCACAATGTGATGAATCTTTAAACACACCATGCGGGCCACTGCCCCGAGAGGCTCCCCGTCCGAAAAAAGAAGGGCAGGCCAAGCCCGCAGACCTTCGAAAGGCGAAGCTCAGTCAAAAAAACCCCGGCGGCTGAAGAGACGAAGATCACGGTTGCTTTTGATTTCCGAATGCAGGCAGCCGATTCGTTGGCAAATCCCGATGCAATTGCCGAAGTCAACCTTGGGGGAGGAGAAAAACGCGACGAGGTCGGCCCCGCAGACGCACTCGTTGTAGACCGGCAACGGCTCGGAGCATGTGGGGCAGCAGATCTCGACGATCTCCCCGGCCTCACCCTCGAAATTGAAAAAGGACCGCCCCGTGTCGCCGATGAGGGGACTCAGGCAGAGGAGCCCCTCCTGCCGGCTGTTGCGCAACGTGATGGTAATCCCGTTGAACCCGTCGAAGGTCGCCAGGTCACTGGTGAGGTTGTGGCCATTGGCGCAGTAGCAATCGGTCACCAGGGTCAGCTCCTGACCCTCTTCCTTGGGCTTGTCGACACGTTTGCCCGCCCTGTTGTCCTTGCGACTAAAGACCCCCATGAGACACCCCCTTTTCGCCGGCCCTTTCAGGACCCGGCAACATCCCCACGACCCCTTGTCTGGGCCAGTCCTCTTTCGCCCCGGCAGACCTTCTCGGCATACCGGGCAGACTGAAACCCTGTCAACATTCTACTGGGGATCACCAGGTACACAACCCACCCGGGCCGCCGCAAGTCAAGTCAGTGAGCGAACCCCTGTTTCACAGATTTGCACATTATCCGATGCTTTTCAAACAAAAAGCCCCGCGGAAAAATCCACAGGGCCCTGGAGGGCGGCGGCATACACCACTCTGGCAAATCGCTTTCTCTAGAAATTATCTTCGCGGCGGGACTGGTTCTCGAAGCGAGTAAATTCGCCGCGAAAGGTCAGGTTTACGGTGCCGATGGGGCCGTTACGCTGTTTGCCGACGACGATCTCGGCGTCCTTTTCATGCCCCTTGTCGCATGAACCGTCCCGTTTTTTGCAGACCTCGCAGTAGACCGACTCGCGGTAAACAAACATGATGACGTCGGCGTCCTGTTCGATGGCGCCGGACTCACGCAGATCGGCCATGATCGGCCTTTTGTCGGTTCGATTCTCCAGGGAACGGTTGAGCTGAGAGAGAGCCACCACGGGGACACTCAACTCTTTGGCGAGGGCCTTGAGGGAACGGGAGATCTCGGATATCTCCTGCTGCCGGCTCTCGGGATTGCTGCCCTGCATCAACTGCAGGGAATCGACCACGATCAGGCCGAGGTTCTTTTCAGCCTTCAGCCGCCTCGATTTGGCACGGACCTCAAGGACCGAGATCGCGGGAGTGTCGTCGATGTAGATCGGCGCCTCGGAGAGAATGCCTGCTCCGTTGGTGAGCTTGGGCCAGTCAGAATCCCCGAGGTGCCCGGTGCGCAGACGACTGGCATCGACTCGGGAGACGGAGCAGAGCATGCGCTGCACCAGCTGCTCCTTCCCCATCTCCAAGGAGAAGACGAGCGTGGGCACCGGCGTCTCGGGATGAACCGCGGCATACTCCACCAGGTTGAGACAGAATGCGGTCTTGCCCATGGAGGGACGGCCGGCGAGGATCACCAGATCGCCAGGCTGGAGCCCGGCGGTCATGTGGTCCAGGTCGGTAAACCCGGTAGGCACCCCCGTCACCAACTCCTTGCGGTCAAAGAGCTTTTCGATGGTCTTGAAGGTGTCCTTGAGGATCTCTTTGGTGGAAAAGTAGGAGGGCCGGGTACGCATCCCGGTGATGTCGAAAATTGACTTCTCGGCCCAGTCGAGGGTCTGTTCGACCTCGCCGCCGCCGTAACCGCGCGAAGCGATCTCTGTGGCGACATTGATCAGGCGCCTGGAGACGGCCTTTTCCTTGACCATCTTGCAGTAGTAGACGATGTTGGCGGCGGTCGGAACGAAATCGACGAGGGTGGCCAGGTAGGTACTGCCGCCGACGGCCTCCAGCTCCCCCTGGCCCTTGAGGGCGGAGGTCAGAGTCACCAGATCGGCAGGCTCCCCCTTATCGGACAGCTCGATGAGGGCGGAGAAGATCTTGCGATGGCCTTCCCGGTAGAAATCCTCGGGACGCAGAATCTCAAGCGCCTTGTTGAGGGCCTCATTCTCCAGGAGAACCCCGCCAAGAACGGACATCTCCCCTTCAAGATTCTGGGGAGGCAGGCGGTGAGAGGGTGCTTCGATCATAGATTACATAACTGCTTTAATCGCTAACGATCGGGGAGCGGCGATTCCGCTCCCCGATCGAAGAGATTACTCTTCTGAGGCAACCACGGAAACCTTTATCGAGGCGGTCACCCCGGCATCGAGTTTGACCTCGACCTGGTGGTCGCCGAGGGTCTTGATCGCCTCGTCAAGCTGGATCTTCTTGCGGTCGATTTCGATGCCAGCTTCTGCGAGCTTGGAGGCGATCTCCATGGAAGTCACGGAGCCGAACAGTTTCCCCTCCTCGCCTGCACGATGGGCAAAGACACAGGTAGCCGCCTCGACCCGGCCCTTGAGAACCTCAGCGGCCTGCGTCACCCTTTGCAGCTTGCGCTCCATCTGGCGTTTCTGGTGCTCCATTTCCTTGAGATTGCGGGAATCGGCCGCTACGGCAAAGCCACGGGGAACCAGATAGTTGCGGGCGTAGCCCGGCTTGACTTTGACCTGGTCACCGATGTTTCCCAGGCCGTCCACGTTTTCGGTCAGAATGATATCCATTGATCTCCTCCACAAAAGATCTAGGTATTCCTGATACGGGGTTTCCGGAAATCAACCCACAGATCAAACACACCAAGCCCGGTAACAATCAAGGGCAGTGGGTTAAGTATTGCGATCAGCACATACCCCATGGCCCTGAGGGCCGGGGAAATGCCTTTCTTACGAAAGAAATAAGTTACGATCGCCAGTCCCTGCAGAAAATATATCGGCAGAAGAACGACCAGCACGTTCAGGGCGACATGTCCCGCCAGTCCGTCGCCAAAGGCGACGCCTAAACCGGCCGCGATAAGTGGCCAGACGAGAACCTCGGACGCCTTCCACCGAGCGAAGTCTGGGCCCGCCAGGACATATCTCCCCCTAGCGAACGCCGAGAGAAACAGGACCATGAGAAAAAGCAGACCGCCCGTCACCACCACAACCAAGCCGGGGTAGGCAACAAGCAGCAACTCGGCCATGCGCTGAGCCACTTCGGTCAGCTCCTGAATCTGGGCCTCGGGCAGATCGGCAGCCTCGTAGATAGCCAGAGCCCTGTCGACCTCCCCCTGCACATACTGGCTGGCCAGTTCGGAGACCGGGAGACCGCGCGATGCGGCATAACCTCCCACCGTCAGGGCAACAACACCGACCACCACCGCCAGGGTGGCGACCACCGCCCGATCCCATGACCAGCCCCTGCGCAACAAAGCGGGGAGCACCAAGGAGGCAAGACCGAACTGCAGCAGGTATGCCGTTGCCCCTGCGGCCTCGCCAAGGGCGAAGAGCGCCCCCGTTGTCAGCGCCACGACTCCGGCGCCGATCGCAGGACCGCCCCGCAACAGGGCGTAGGCAGCCGGCAGAGGGACAGACAGATTGACAAAGATCCCGGCGGGTCCGAGGCCCGCGGCGGCCCATTGCAGCAACAGGGTCAGGACTATCCCGACAACCAGGAAGCCAGACTGTTGCCGCACAGGAGCCTTTGACGACTGAACAGAGGAAGCGTCCACCGAGTACAGTTCTGCCCCTAGTCGACGGCGTGGCTGGCGGTGAAGGGCAGCAGCGCAATATTGCGCGCCCGCTTGATCGCTTCACAGACCTTGCGCTGGTGTTCGGCGCAGTTGCCGGAGATCCGGCGAGGGATAATCTTGCCCCGCTCGGAAACGAAGTAGCGCAGGTTCCTGATTTCCTTGTAGTCGATCTTCATCGTCTTGTCGGCACAGAAGCGGCAGCCCTTGCGACGGGTGAAACGGCGACGCTGGGGAGCACCACCCGATCTTCCAGCAGGTTTTCTTTGAAAAGCCATGGTGAATATCCTCCGTGAAAATGGTCGATTCGGTCTACGCGGTCTCTGCGGGAGTCTCTGCGGGAGTCTCTGCGGGAGTCTCTGCGGGAGTCTCTGCGGGAGCTACCACTTCGAAGCCCTGCTCGAGAAGCACGGTCTGGAACTTCATGATGCTCTCGTCCAGACGCAGCCGGCGCTCAAATTCGCCGATAATCTGCGGCTCGCCATCGAAGATCACCAGGACATAGCTGCCCCGGGTCTGCTTCTTGACCGGGTAGGCCAGCTTGCGGGTTCCCCATTCATCGACCTTGAGAACCTCGGCCCCCTGCTCGGTCAGGACCCCCTTGAACTTCTCGATCACGCCCGCGTACTCATCGCCGACCTTTTCAGGGTGGACAATGAAAATCGCTTCGTAGGTACGCATTGTCTTTCTCCTCTCGGGTTTTTAGCCCCGGAACAATCCGGAGCAAGGAGCGGGCCCTAGGCCCCGTCCAAATGAATTACACTTTTTAGCACGATTCACATTCAAATTCAATCGATTTTCCTGTCAGACGTTGAACCGGAAGTGCATGACGTCACCGTCACGGACCACGTAGTCCTTGCCCTCCAGGCGCATCAGACCCTTTTCCTTGGCAGCCGCCTCCCCTCCGACCCGGACAAAGTCCTCGTAACCGATGACATCGGCCCGAATGAACCCTTTTTCGAAATCGGTATGGATTACCCCGGCGGCCGCCGGAGCTTTGGCCCCGAGAGGAACGGTCCAGGCCCGCACCTCCTTGACCCCGGCCGTAAAGTAGGTGATCAGGCCGAGAAGGTGGTAGCCGGCATGGACCATCCGGTCCAGCCCGCTGGCTGAAAGGCCGAGCTCTGCCAAAAACTCCCCCTTTTCCTCGGCGGGAAGTTCGGCGACTTCCGCTTCGATCTTGCCGCAGATCACGACGATTTCGGAACCTTCCGCGGCGGCATGCTCCTTCAACAAGCCAACGAAGGGATGCTGGCCTTCGAGATCGTCCTCGGAGACATTGCCCACGTACAGAACCGGCTTGGAGGTGATCAGATGCAGGTCATCCAGGACCCGGCGCTCCTCGTCTGCAAGTTGGGCCGAGCGGGCGGGGCGCCCTTCGTTCAGACACTCGCGGACCTTGAGCAGCACCTCCACCTCAGCCTTCAGCTTCTTGTCGCCGCTTCGGGCCTGCTTTTCGGAACGGCTGATGCGCTTTTCCACCGTCTCCAGGTCGGACAGGTTCAACTCGGTCTGAATCACCTCCACGTCGCGCAGAGGATCGACCGAGCCGTCGACATGCACCACGTTGTCGTCCTCAAAGCAACGGACGATATGGGCGATGGCGTCGACCTGACGGATGTGGCCGAGAAACTGGTTGCCCAGCCCCTCTCCACGGCTCGCCCCCTTGACCAGCCCGGCAATGTCAACGAATTCCATGGTCGTGGGGAGGACCTGCTGAGGGTTGACGATCTCGGCCAGCGTGTCAAGGCGATTGTCGGGAACAGCGACCACCCCCACGTTCGGCTCGATGGTGCAAAAGGGGTAGTTGGCCGATTCAGCCCCCGCGGAGGTGATGGCGTTGAAGATGGTCGACTTGCCCACATTGGGCAACCCGACGATCCCGCATTTGAAACCCATAGGTCCTACTCTCTTGAAAAATGCGATAGCCGGGGACCAGCCCCGGCTATCACGTTCAGGTTGATTCAGCGGTATTTAAAACTCAGACCAGCAGAGGGGCGATGACCAGGGACACAACGCTCATCAGCTTGATGAGGATGTTCATGGCCGGGCCGGAGGTATCCTTGAAGGGGTCGCCGACGGTGTCGCCGATGACGGCCGCCGCGTGGGCGTCGCCACCCTTCTTCTCCCCGTCCAGTTGACCGCTTTCAATGTACTTCTTAGCGTTGTCCCAGGCGCCGCCGCCGTTGGACATCATCAGGGCCAGCAGAACACCGGCCAGGGTCGCGCCGGCAAGCATGCCGCCAATGGCCTCTTTGCCGAGCACGAAGCCAATCAGGACGGGGGCAATCACGGCGACCATGCCGGGCAGCACCATCTCCCGCAGGGCGGCGCGAGCAGAGATATCGACACACTTCTCCGGCTCGGGCTTGACCCCCGGCTTGCCTTCGAGAAGACCGGGAATTTCCCGGAACTGCCGACGGATCTCGTCGACCATTTTGCCGGCGGCGCGGCCGACGCTGGTCATGGTCAGGGCGCCGATGAAAAAGGGCAGAGCTCCACCGATCAGCAGACCGATGACGACCATCGGGTTGATCAGGTTGATCACCTCGAGCTTGACCGTCGTGGCGTAGGCGGAGAAGAGGGCCAGGGCGGTCAGCGCCGCGGAACCGATGGCGAAACCTTTGCCGATGGCGGCGGTGGTGTTGCCGATGGCGTCGAGGCCGTCGGTGATTTTGCGCACGTCGGGGCCGAGTCCGGCCATCTCGGAGATGCCGCCGGCGTTGTCGGCGATGGGGCCGTAGGCGTCGACGGTCATGGTGACCCCGACGGTGGCGAGCATGCCTACCGCGGCGATGCCGATGCCGTAGAGGCCGGCGCAGTAGTTGGCGACGAAGATGCCGACGCAGATGATCAGGATCGGCAGAGCGGTGGACTCGAGGCCGACCGCCAGGCCGTGAATGATGTTCGTGGCGGGGCCGGTTTTGCTCGCCTCGGCGATGCGGGCCACCGGGGAGTGTGCGGTATAGTACTCGGTAACCTGACCGATTGCGATGCCGGCGAGGGTTCCGGCGAGAATCGCCCAGAAGACACCGGTGTTGATACCGAGCGTCTGGATAACGAAGAAGGCCGCGACCAGGAAGCCGCCGGCGGCGACGAAGGTGGTGTAGTGAAGAGCCTTGGCAGGATCGAGCCCCTTGAGGACCTTCATCGAACCGATGCCGACAAAAGAGAAGAGCAGGCCAACAATGGCCAGAGCCAAAGGCAGCAGCATGGCGTTCGACTGAATATCGGTACCGGAGCCGAGCTTAGCCAGGAGTTCGGGGCCGGCGGCTGCGGCGATGGCGATGGTCGCGATGATCGAGCCGACGTAGGACTCGAAGATGTCGGCGCCCATTCCGGCGGTATCGCCGACGCAGTCGCCGACGTTATCCGCGATAACCCCGGGGTTGCGGGGGTCGTCTTCGGGAATGCCGGCCTCGACCTTGCCGACAAGGTCGGCGCCGACGTCGGCAGCCTTGGTGTAGATCCCGCCGCCGACACGGGCAAAGAGAGCGATGGACGAAGCGCCCATGGCGAAGCCGTTGATGTATTTGGAGGTCTCAGGGTCGCCGCCGAAAAAGATGTAGGCGACACCAACCCCGACCAGGCCGAGGGAGGCAACGGCAAGGCCCATAACGGCGCCGCCATTAAAGGAAACCTCGAGGGCCTTGGCCTGACCGGACTGGCGGGCCGCCTCGGCGGTCCGCACGTTGGCCCGGGTCGCGGCCTTCATGCCGATAAAGCCGCAGGTCATGGAGCAGATCGCCCCGCCGAGGAACGCGAAAGCGGTCTCAAAGCTCATCCCTATGGCGATGAGGAAGAACACCAGTACGATGAAGATGGCGAGCACCCGGTACTCACGGCCGAGAAACGCCATGGCGCCGGCGTGAATCTGCTCGGAAATGTCTTTCATCTTCTCGTCGCCAACAGGTTGAGCCTTGACCAGGTTGTACATCACGATCGCGATGACGAACCCGACGGCGCCCAGAATCGGTGCGAACATCTGCAGTTCCATTAGCCTTTTTCCCCCTCTTTTCCTTTTAAATGTCGATCGCGCGGTTGTTGAATTCGTTCATCGCCTTCTGGGGGCCCAGGGCAACAATCGCCTCAACAGCTTCCACCGCAAGTTCCAGAACCTTCTCCAAAACCTTCCTCTCCGCAGCCGAAAAGGGATTCAGCACAAAACCGGCCACATCCCCTCCCCCCGCGGGTCGTCCTACCCCCAGTTTGACCCGGACGAATTCTCCGGTGCCCAGCACTTCGCGGATACAGCGAATGCCGTTGTGCCCCCCGTGCCCCCCACCGACTTTGATCCGGAGGGTGCCGAAGGGCAGGTCGATATCGTCGTGCAACACAACCAAATCCCCCGGAGAGATTCCGAGGGATTTGCACATGGAGCCGACGCTGGACCCGCTTCGGTTCATGTAGGTCTGAGGCAGGAGGATAGTGGTTTCCTCCCCGCAGGCCCGGCCGAAACCATAGACGCCCTGGTGGCCCTGTTTCTTCAGGGCGATACCGGAGCGCCCAGCGAGCAGCTCTGCCGCCATGAAACCGATGTTGTGCCGGGTTCCGGCATATTTTGGCCCGGGGTTTCCCAGGCCGGCAACCAGTTTCAAGGAATCCTCGCCTAGACCTCTTCTTCGCCCTCTTCGCCCTCTTCACCCTCTTCGCCCTCTTCCTCTTCGGCCTTGTGGCCGGTGAGGGTGATGACGGTGAAGTTCACATCGTGAGGCGCCTCGACCCCTTCGGGCAACTGAAGCTCATCAACATGGACGACGTCTCCGATGGTCATAGCGGCTACATCGACCTCGATGGAACTGGGGATTGCGGTCGGCAGACAGACCACCTCGATCTCCTTGCGGATGACCTGGAGGCTGCCGCCGAGCTTTTCACCTTCGGACTTGCCCACCGCCTGGACCGGCACCATGACATTCACCTTCTTGTTGACGTCAATGGCCTGGAAGTCGGCGTGATGGGTATCCCGCCTGATCGGGTCGACCTGCATGTCCTTAAGGATGACAACCTGGCCGTCGAAAGCCCCCTCACCCTTGAGGGTGATCAGGGTGTTCCATCCGGCCTCGGTGGCAATCGCCTGGGAAAGGGCCTTCGGGTCCACGGTCAGGGGGCAGGGTTCCATCCCCTTGCCGTATACAACGGCCGGGACCAATCCCTGGCGACGCAGACTGCGAGCGGCCCCCTTGCCGACCTCGTCTCGCGAGACGACTTTCAGTTCTGTCTGAGCCATATATCTATTCCTCCATTCTCGGGGTGACTGGGCAGTGCCGGACCCTGCGGGGCCGGCAGATATCTACACGAACAGGGAGCTGACCGATGCGTTGTCGTGGGTACGACGAAGGGCCTCGGCCAGCAACTCCGCCACCGACAGCACCCTCAACCTTGAACACTTCTGGGGCTTATCGACTGCCGGAATGGTGTTGGTCACCACCACCTCGTGCATGCAGCTTTGCTCGATACGCTCCAGGGCCGGCCCGGAGAGGACGGCATGGGTTGCAAAAGCGTGAATTTCCTTGGCCCCTTGTTCCTTAAGAGCCTGAGCGGCCTGACAGAGAGTGCCCGCGGTATCGATCATGTCGTCGACGATAATGCAGGTTTCCCCGGAGACATCACCGATGATGTGCATGACCTCGGAAACGTTGGGACCGCTGCGCCGCTTGTCGATAATCGCCAATCCGGCGTCGAGACGCTTGGCGAAAGCCCTGGCCCGCTCAGTCCCCCCCGCATCTGGAGAAACCACAACAACCCGGCCTTCGAAACGCTTCTTGATATCGGCCAAAATAACCGGGGCAGCGTAGAGGTTGTCCACCGGAACGTTGAAAAAACCCTGGATCTGACTGGCATGCAGGTCCATGGTCATCACCCGGGTTGCCCCGGCAGTGACAAGGATATCGGCGACCAACTTGCTGGTTATCGGGGTCCGCGGAGCGACCTTGCGATCCTGCCGGGCATAACCAAAGTAGGGAATGACCGCAGTGATGCTGGCCGCCGAGGCCCGCTTGAGCGCATCGATCATGACCAGCAGTTCCATCAGGGTGTTGTTGGAGGGGGCGCAGGTGGACTGGACGATGTAAACGTCCGTCCCCCGCACATTCTCTCCGATCTCCACCATGATCTCGCCGTCGGAGAATGTGCGCACGGTGGCGCTGCCGAGAGGAACTGCCAGGTGACCACAGATCTCCCGGGCCAGCGGGATGTTAGAGTTGCCGGAAAAGATCTTAAGCTTGTCCACGGACTATCCTCACTAAAAGCTTGGAAAAACTGTAGGCCATGGATATCCATGACCTAGGCGAAAAGAGAACACCTCTCGCCGAAGGGGCCCGTCGATCGAGCGGCCCTGCGAACGATAGGTTGTTTTTGATGGCTGGGGCGCCAGGATTCGAACCTGGGTATGCCGGAATCAAAATCCGGTGCCTTACCGCTTGGCGACGCCCCATCAAATTCATTCAACGCCTCGGCAGCTTAGCGTCCCTAAAGGGGCCGGACCCCGAAGGTCCGCCACCCGGGAGTTTGCCCGAGAGCCTCCAGCGCCCCCTGGGCCGCCCCCTCCGAAGCAAAAACCCCGAACACCGTAGGTCCGCTGCCGGACATGAGGGACCCCTCGGCTCCGAGATCGAGCAAACGTCCTTTGATTTCGGCAACCTGCGGGTGGCGTGCGATGGTCACACGCTCAAGGTCATTGTGCAGCAGACGCACAAGCTCCCCTGATGTCCTGAAAAACCTTGGCATTTTAGCCACCCCCCCCGTCGATGTCAACCCCAAATTTCGGTAAACCCAGGCCGTGGAAACGCTGATCCCGGGGTTCACCAGAACGTACCAGACCGGGGGCAGACCGGGCAGCTTTTCCAGAACGTCCCCAACCCCCGTAGCCCAGGCGGCGTCCTGAAAAATAAAGAAAGGCACGTCGGCGCCCAACTCGCCCCCCATCGCCATAAGCTCTTCCCTCGTAAGGCCGGCACCGAGCATTTCGTTGAGCCCCATGAGCACGGCGGCCGCATCGGATGACCCCCCCCCCAGACCTGCGGCAGCGGGGATATTCTTCTCAACGAGGATATCGACCCCCGATGCGCTGCCGACACGTTTGAGCAGGAGGCGGGCAGCGGAGGCTGCGATATTCTCCCCCCCTTCCGGAAGGACCAGCCCCGGACAACTCGCCCGGACCCCGGGATGCTCGCTCAGGGCTAACTCGACCCGGTCATAAAGCGACACCCTCTGCATGACCATCGCCAGGTCATGATAGCCATCGGTACGCCTGCCAAGAACATGCAGGCAAAGGTTGATCTTGGCCGGGGCCAGGAAAGTCCGTCTCCGCTCCTTATCCACCGTCAACTCCGAAAGAAAGGGGTTTGTTCCCTGAAGGGGTGAACTGTGCATGACCGGCCCCATGTTTATTCAATATGACAGGCCGGTGTCAAGGGCAAATGCACCGCGCGAAAGGGGCTCCGAATGGCCGCCCCCGCAGAGATGAAAAAAACAATACCTCGTTATACCCTTTCCCCACCACCTCCAACGGGGGGGCTTTTTTTCGCCACTTGTGGCGACTGGCGGCCAGAAAACTATTCATAAAGTTTTGAATTTATGCCTCTAAAGCCTTGCAAACACTCAAATCAATGTTTGAGTTATTAGATAAAAACGCCTTTTTAGCACTGGCATTCTTTTTGCGAAGAAGGAGCTACATGCCATTAATTGATGTTTTTCCTTTTCAACCACCATTCTCTCAGAGGAGGCAAAGAAGATGAGCAAAGCAAAACGCATTCTGTCCCTGGTCGGATGTTTCGCAATGGCCGCAACCCTGACTCTCTCCGCTGGCACCAGCGAAGCCGCCAAGACCCGCCTCGGCTTCTCCGGAGGCCCCGAGGGGGGCACCTTCCAGTATTTCTCTAACGGCATGGCCGCCCGCCTGTCCAAGGACCTGCCCGGCGTCGAAGTCTCCAACATGGCCTCGGCCGGCTCGGTGGAGAACGTCCGCCGGGTCAACTCCGGTGACGCCGACTTCGGCATCGCCTACTCGGGCGACACCTACCTGGCACGCAACGGCCGCCTCACCAAAGACACCCGCACCTACGAAAACGTTCATGCGGTGGCCTACCTCTACGGCGCCCCCGGCCATCTGATCGTCCTCGACGGCAGCGGCATCGACAAGGTGAGCGACCTGGCCGGCAAGCGCGTGGCCGTAGGCGGTGCCGGCTCCGGCGCCGCGGCGGCTGCCCAGCGTTACTTCGGAGCCCTCGGCCTGTGGGACAAGATGAATGTGGAGTTCATCGGCTACAGCAAAGCGGCCTCGGCCCTGGGCGACCGCCTCATCGACGCAATGTGGGTTTTCGCCGGGTTCCCCAACTCCTCCGTCATCCAGGCGGCGGCGAGCAACAAGATCAAGATCCTCTCCACCTGGGAGGCCGGCGAGAAGGGCGGCGCCTTCGCCCAATACCCCTTCTATGCCACGGTCACCATTCCCGCAGGGACCTACAGCGGGGTCGACTACGACGTCACCACCTTCCAGGACAGCGCCCTCTGGGTCGCCGGCAAGCACGTCAATCCGGATCATGTCTATAACGCGGTGAAGGACATCTTCACCCCCGAGGGCCTCTCCTACATGGTCAAGGTAAAGAGCACCGCCAAGTCCATGTCCGTCGATGGCGCCCTGACCGGCATCGTCACCCCGGTCCACGAAGGTGCCGCCAGGTTCTGGCAGGAGAAGGGGCTGACCCTCACCGCCGACCAAGCGCCCAAGTAACCAAAACATTTTGTCGTCACCAGGAAGCGGGACCCCCGGTCCCGCTTCCCACGTCAAGGCCTTTACGCCCGGCCGACCAGCATCGCGACTTTATCTCCAGGCAGGTAACGCATGTCCGAAGAGCTTAACGAAGAACTGGAAGACCTCTCCCCCGAGGAGCAGGAGAAACTCAAAAAACTGATGGAGAAGGACTCCAAGTCCTATCGGTCGCCCACCGGCTTTTTCAAATGGCTGGTGGCGCTGCTCGGTGGCGGCATGGTCCTTTTCTATTTCTACACCGCGGGGCTTGCCACGGTGGCAACCCAATACCACCGCGGCGTCTATGTCTTCGCCACGTACGTCCTCGTCTTTCTCCTCTACCCGGCAGGCAAGACCCGAATCCGCCTTCCCCTCACCCTGGTCCTCGGGGCGATCCTCTCCACCGTCGCGACCGCCCTCTTCTTCGATGACACGGCGGCCTTCCACGCCCGCCTCCTGGAGGTCGGGGACGCCTGGACAGAGGGTGGGCTCTCCCTGGCCCTGGGTAGCGCCGCCGGGCTTTGGCCCATCGCCGTCGGCACTGTGGCGCTTACCCCCCTGCTGATGTGGGCCGACTCCCGGATGATGGCCCGCGGGGAGAAGAACCCCACCCTTTCGGACATTCTTTACGCCGTCGTTTCGGCGGCCTGCGTCTACTACTGGATGCACGAATTCGAGAACCTCAACTACCGGGCCGGGGCCGAAAACGAGCTCGACGCCATGATCAGCATCGTCGGCATCATCCTCTCCCTGGAGGTCTGCCGCCGGGTCCTCGGCTGGTCGATGACCCTGATCGGCATCTTCATGCTCTGCTACTGCTACTTCGGCCCCCATTTCCCTGACATCATCGCCCACCGCGGCTTCGGCCTCGAACGCCTCTGCACCGCCCTCTACCTGACCACCAACGGGGTCTTCGGTGTCATGGCCAATGTCTTGGCGACCTACGTCATCCTGTTCATTTTCTTCGGCGCTTTCCTGCACAAATCGGGAGCCGGCAAATTCTTCATAGACCTGCCCCTGGCCATCGCCGGCCGCTCCACCGGCGGCCCGGCCAAAGTCGCTGTCATCGCCTCGGCTCTCTTCGGTTCGGTCTCCGGCAGTGCCATCGCCAACACCGTCTCCACCGGTGCCTTCACCATCCCGCTTATGAAACGAGCCGGCTTCAAGCCCCACGTCGCCGGGGCCATCGAACCGAGCGCCTCCATCGGCGGCATGTTCCTGCCGCCGATCATGGGCGCGGGCGGCTTCCTCATGGCAGAGCTGACCAACACCCCCTACGCCTACATCATGATGATCGCCATCTTCCCGGCGCTCTGCTACTTCTTCTCCGTTTTCTGCATGATCCACTTCGAGGCGAAGAAGCAGGGGCTCAAGGGGATCGCCGACGAGAACTTCCCCCACTGGAAACAGGTCCTGAAGAAGGAATGGTATTTTTCCCTCCCCCTGGTGATCATCACGGTCCTCATGATCCTGGGCCGCTCCCCCGGTTTCTCCGCCTTCTGGGCCACGATCACCTGCGTCGTCATCAGCTGGTTTCGCGCCGACACCCGCATGGGCCCGAAAGAGATCTGGGAAGCGATCCTCACCGGCGCAAACAACACCCTGATCATCGGCGCCACCCTCGGGGTCATCGGCATCATCGTCGGCACCATCAGCCTGACCGGCATTGGCCTCAAATTCTCCGACATCATTATCTCCCTGGCCGGAGGAAACCTCCTGCCGGCGATCCTGCTGGTCGCCCTGGCATCCCTGGTCCTTGGCATGGGGGTTCCGGTCACCGCCGCCTACCTGATCACCGCCGTGCTCGCCGTGCCACCGCTGGCCGAGATGGGCGTGCCGATCCTCGCCGCGCACATGATCGTCTACTGGTTCAGCCAGGACTCCAACATCACCCCGCCGGTCTGCGTCGCCGCCTACGCCGGGGCCGCCATCGCCGGGGCCGACCCCTGGAAGACCGGCTGGACGAGCTTCAAGTTCGCCAAGCTCCTCTACGTCATGCCGATCCTTTTCGCCTTAACACCGGCGATCCTCTTCCAGGGCCACACGGCGAACGTCAACGCCGAGTTCCAGAGCGAGATACCCTTTGCCCAGGTCCTCAAGGTGAACGTGCAGGAGGGACAGCCCTTCGCCAAAGGAGATGTCCTCGCCGAACTCATGGTGGATGACAAAATCGTGAAGGTCGAAGCGCCGATGGCCGGCAATGCAGTGACGGTCAAGGCCATCTCCGGCGGACTGATCAACCTGGGCGATGCCATCGTCGAAGGGGAGATCCCGGCGACTCCCGGCAAGGTCTTCTCTTCAATGTTCTCGGCAATCCTTGGGACGATCGCCTTCTCGGCCTTTACCATGGTCTTCTGGATTCGCAAGACGACTCTCATCGAATGGCTGCTGCTGGGGGCCGCCACGATCCTGCTCTACTGGCCGACCTTCATCACCGACGGCGCCGGACTGGTGATCGTCGCCGCCGTCTGGTTCATGCAACACAGCAAGAACAGGAGAGATCTGGCGGCCGCCGCACCGGCCTGACCTGGAAGGAGCGCACCATGAAAGAACTGAGGACCATCCTCTACGCCACTGACTTCTCAGAGAGTTCGGCCGCCGCCTGCGAGACAGCCTGCTACCTCGCCGAACTGGCCGGGGCAAAGGTCCACGTTCTGCATGTCTTGGGGGAACTGGCCGACCAGCGCAAGGCCAGGATTCCGGCCGAGGCCTTCGCCATCTTCGAAAAAGAAGTGGAGGCCCAGGCAATCAAGGAGATGGCCACCTTCTGCCGGGACAAGTTCGCCCCTCCGCTGGAGCACACCACCGAGATTGTCGTCGGCACCCCCTTCGAAGCGATCCTGGACAAGGCGGCGCAGGCCGGGGCTGACCTCATCGTGATGGGCACCCATGGCCGGACCGGGATCGAACACGTGCTCCTCGGCAGCACCGCCGAACGGGTGGTGCGGCGTTCCACCATCGCGGTCCTCACCGTACGCAGCGCTCCCTGATTCAAGGAACCGGCTGACGATCCGGAACCTCCCCCATGCACGCAAAAAGGGCCCTGTGTTGACCACGGGACCCTTTTTGCGTTGCAGGCTTTGATTTTAAGGAGGGTTTATCCTTCATCACGGCCGAAGTTGTAGAATTCGCCCAGGTTGCTGAACTCACCCCATGCAAGGAATTCATTGGGAGCATTGACGAAGTCGTAGACCCTGCGGATGTTGTCCAACTCCCGCCTTTCCTCTTCGGCGATTTTCAGCAACAGCCCTTTGACATCCCCATTGGTCTCTCGCTCTGCGGCCTTCAGGTACAGGCTGTAAATATCCTTCTCCACTTTCATGACGTAGTTGTAGGCTTCGAGGCTATTGTCGATCTGAAGAGCCTCATACTCGTTCAACCCTTCCTGAAAAACGTTCTTCGCGTACTCCAAAGCCCAGGAATCCTCCATGGTGCTGGCTTGGGTGGAGACCCGCATCGCCTGGAATTTTTCAAGCAACTCCTGTTCGTCCTCGGCCATCATGGCGAAAATAGTCCGCACCCCTTCGTGCTCTGACTTTTCTGCAAGCTTTTGGAAAAATTGGCGTCCACTGCGCTCCAGGTCTATGGCGAAATCGAACACGTTCATCGCTGGCTCCTTTCCTTTCCTTACCGCTCCTGCCAAACCTTCAAAACCTCTAACTTCAAACCTCAACAAAACCTCTATTTCTCGGGCAGTTACGGCTCTCAATTTCAGTCTACCCCCCGGATGAGGGACCGTCAAGGCGGCCCGCCTTCAAAGCACACTCCATGGAACCCAAAATGCCGGCCGCTGGCCAGGCTCCACAACGGCTCCAACGACTCACTCGGGTCAAGGAATCCCGCTTCAAGGGACAAAAGCACTGGACCGGTACGTGGCCCCGCCCAGGGGGCTAGCATTTCCCGCAGAGAGCAAGAAAGCACGGCTTGGCGTTTCTCACGATAAACTCTTTGATTGACGCCCTGCGCCGACAAGTGCTACACAAAAGATAAACATTTCCACATTTCGAAAAAAGCGAAACCAGAGCAATCTGGTGACGCAAAGCTACGGGTCCATGATGAATGGACAGCCGAGCTGCCGAAGGTGAGTGAAGGTCCCCGTCGTCGCGACAACCGCCCACCTTTTGCAAAAGGACGGCGCTTTTTTGTTTCGCCGCCGCCCTTGCGCCCCCAAGCAGCTCCATCCGGACGGTTCCGGGTCACCTCCGATGCGGGTCCACGCCCATAGGGAAAAATGAAGAACCCTGTTGCCAGACTTCCCATCCGGAACAAAATCGCCGGGATCATCCTGATGATCGAAGCGGCCCTTCTCGCCCTTCTGCTGGCCAGCACCCACCTGGCCATCGGGAAGGGCATGGAAGAGGACCTGCAAAACAATCTCCGGCAGACAACGGCTCTTCTGGGCGCCGCCCTCGGCTCCAACCTGGTCGAAAATAGACCTGGACACGCACAAGACCTCCTGGACGGACTTCAAGGTGAAGACCTGCCGTACCTTGTCCTACTCGACCAGGCGGGCCGCCGGCTCGCCTCGGTCGGCTGGCCGGAGGGCGAGCCCCTTCCGGAACCGCTCCTTTCGCCATTCCAGCCCGACGCCCTGTCCCTGAATATCGTCCCCGTTCGCAGTACGGTCAGGTCTGAAGGGCGAACTTTGGGTTTTCTGCACTACGGCTATTCCACCGACTCTCTCCACCGGGTCCAAGAGGAGATTCTGCAACGCACGATCCTGATCGGCGGCCTGGGCCTTGTCGTCACCTTCGCTCTCGTCCTCGCCGTGGGAATGCGCCTCTCACGGCGCCTGGACACCATGGCAATGGTCAGCCGGCGAATTGCCGAAGGGGACCAGGAATGCCGGGTCCCCCCCATGGGAGAGGACGAGATCGGCCTGCTCGCATCGAACCTCAATGCCATGGCCCAGGCCCTCCAACACCGCCTCAGGACCTTGGGGGAGAGCGAGGAACGCTTCCGGACCCTTGTGGAACAGGCGGCCGGGGCCTTTTTCGTCCACGACATGACCGGACGCATCGTCGATGTCAACCGCCAGGCCTGCGTGATGCTGGGCTACTCGCGGGAAGAGTTGCTGGAGCTGTGCATCGGGGACATCGAGACCCGGTCCCGGGAAATGGACGTCGAGTCGACCTGGAAGCAGATGAGGCCCGGCGAGCCGTTTCTGGTCGACGGTCTGGCCCGGCGCAAGGACGGCACCGAACTGCCCGTGGAGGTGCGCATCTGCCAGTACCGGCTTCAGGGCGAACTTTTCATCTCCGCCATGGTGCAGGACATCTCCGAGCGCAGAGCCTCCGAAGAGCAGTTGCGTCAGGCCCTCGATGTGACCGAAAAGGCCCTGCTCCAGGTGGAGAACGTCATCAAATCCGACCCCAACGGGCTGGTGGTCACCGACGAGACCGGCCGGGTCACCCTTATGAATCGCAACGCCGAGTCGATTCTCGGCCTCGACGCCGCCCGGGCCCAAGGGCTCCCGGCAGAAGACCTCGCCCAGATGTCCCCGAATCCTGAGCAGGTCCGCTCGTTCCTGACAGGACCCCTGGAGGCGATGCGAAGCGCCGACCTGACCTTTGCCTCCACCGGCTCTCCCCACCCGTGCATCGCCCGGGCCACCCTCACCCCGATGCAGGGCAAAGACGGCAAAAGCAAGGGGAGCATCATCGTCCTGCAGAACGTGACCCGTGAGCGGGAGACAGACCGCATGAAGGACGAGTTCATCTCCACCGCCGCCCACGAACTGCGCACCCCCCTTGCGGCCATCATGGGATATGCCGAGTTGC
The DNA here is from genome assembly GCF_002868845.1 of Desulfuromonas sp. Taxonomy (NCBI): domain Bacteria; kingdom Pseudomonadati; phylum Thermodesulfobacteriota; class Desulfuromonadia; order Desulfuromonadales; family Desulfuromonadaceae; genus Desulfuromonas; species Desulfuromonas sp. The sequence goes on along the minus strand of NZ_PKUB01000038.1, from coordinate 69,865 downwards.
TGCTCAACGCCCGGGAACAGGGCGGATTCACGCCCGAGCAGGAGAAGGAATTCCTGAGTGTGATATTTGAAAAGTCCGTGTTTCTCGATCGGCTGACCGACCAGTTGCTGGACCTGAGCCGCATCCAGGCGGGCAGGGCGATTCCACTGGAGAGATCTGACTGCGACCTCAGCCAGATCCTGACCAAGGTGGTGAAGAACTTCCCCCTCGACTCCGAAAAACACCGTCTCAACCTCTCGGTCCCCGAAGGAGAGAACCTGCATGGGCATCTGGACGGCCACAAGGTCGAGCAGCTCCTGGAGAACATCCTCGGCAATGCCGTCAAGTACTCCCCGGAGGGGGGGACCGTCGCCATCACCGGATTCGGTGCCGGCAACAGGGTCCGGGTCTCGGTTCGGGACGAGGGGATCGGCATGACGCCAGAGGAGGCGGAGCGGGTCTTCGAGAAGTTCTACCGAAGCGAGAGATCTCAGGAGGCGGCCCCAGGGCTGGGCCTGGGGATGAACATCGTCAAGCACATCATCGACCAGCACGGGGGGGAGATCGAGGTGAAGAGCGCCCTCGGAGAGGGAACCACTGTAACAGTCAGCCTCCCCAAGGGATTCTAGAAAACTGAAGGTCTTTGGAAGAACCTGCTAACGGACGGGACAAATCGGGCCATTCCCTCTCCCATCTGACAAAAACTGTTCCCGATCTGCCCATTTCTCGTGACGATCCCCGAAGTCGGGAAGTCCCCGAACTGCCTTTATCCCCAGCGCCCCCCAGGGCCCCGGCGCAGCTCGATGTACTCGATGCGGCCCCGTTCGTTAACGAAGGAGCTCAGCCCCCAACTGACCAGGCTGACGACCAGCGAGCCGAAGACCGCCGACCAGAAGCCGCGCACCTCGAACCCGCCGATCACCCCGGAGACCATCATCAGCATCAGGGCATTGATGACGAAGGTGAACAGACCGAGGGAAAGGATGTTGATCGGCAGGGTCAGAACCAGCAGGACGGGCCGCAGCAGGGCGTTGAGAACGCCGAGGATGGCAGCGGCGAAGAAGGCGGATGAAAATCCCGCGACCTCGATCCCCTCCAGCAGGTAGGCGGCGGCGATGATCGCCGCGGTCAGTATCAGCCATCGAATGAGAAGTCCAGGCACGTTTATGCTTTCCCCGGGCGCAGAGCGGCCCGGCTATTCCTTGTCCTCGTCCCTGCCGCGCCCGAAGCGGTGCAGTGTTTCGGCCATCTCCCGCAGCCTCCGGTCGACGAGGAAGTTCACCGTCCCCTCGGGCCAGCTGCCCTTCTCCTGCGGTTCTCCTGCGGGGACCCCGGTCAGAACCTCGACCCCCTCGTCCACGGTGGCCACCGCCCAGATGTGAAAGCGGCCCTCCCGCACCGCCTCGACCACCTCGTCCTGAAGCATGAGGTTCCTCTCGTTGGAGGCGGGAATCATCACCCCCTGTTCCCCGGTCAACCCCCGCGCCTTGCACACCGCGAAGAACCCCTCGATCTTCTCGTTCACCCCGCCGATGGCCTGGATCTGGCCCCGCTGGTTGACCGACCCGGTCACGGCCACGCCTTGGCGCAGGGGCAACCCGGAGAGGGAGGAGAGCAGGCCGTAGAGTTCGGTGGACGATGCGCTGTCCCCCTCAACCCCGGAGTAGGACTGTTCAAAGCAGATCGAGGCTGCCAGCGAGAGGGGCTTGTCCTGGGCGAAGCGCTCTCCCAGGAAGCCGGCCAGAATCATCACCCCCTTGTCGTGCACCGGGCCGGAGAGCTTGACCTCCCTCTCGATATTGATGACCCCGCCCTTGCCCAGGTAGGTTCGCACCGTCACCCTTGAGGGTTTGCCAAAACTGTAATCTCCCATCAGGTAGACGGACAGTCCGTTGACCTGCCCAACCACCGCCCCTTCGGTGTCGACCAGAAGAGTGCCGTCCTCGATGAGTTCCTGAAGGCGCTCCTCCAGTTTGTTGGAACGAAAGATCTTGGTCTCGATGGCGAGCTGGACATGTTTGGAGGAAACAGCCTCCCGTCCCTCCCTTTCGGCATAGAAAGCTGCCTCCCGGATCAGGTCGGCGATGTCGAGAAATCGCGAGGAAAGACGGTTCTTGTCCTCGATGAGGCGGGCCGAATACTCCATCACCCTGGAGACCCCCCCCGGGTCGAAATGCCGAAGCCCCTCCTCCTGGCACTTGGCGCCGATAAACAGGGCGTACTGCTGAACATTCTCCCAGGTGTTCTTCATCATCCGGTCAAAATCGGCCTTGACCTTGAAGTACTTGCGGAAGTCGGTGTCCAGCTGGTAGAGCAGGTAGTAGAGCAGGGGCGTTCCGATGAGGACGATTTTGCACTCCAGGGGAATCGGCTGAGGCTTGAGGGAGACGGTCGCGATGAGCCGGAACTGCTCAGCCATGTCCTCGATCTTGATCTCCCCCTTGCGGATGCATCGCTTGAGGGCCTCGTAGGTAAAGAGATTGATCAGCACCTCACGACAGTCGAGAATCAGGTAGCCGCCATTGGCCCGGTGCAGCGCCCCGGGCTTGATCATGGTGAAATCGGTGGTGGCGCCCCCCATCTGGATGATGTGCTCGATGCGACCGAAGAGGTTGAAATATGTAGGGTTGGGTTCGTAGACCACCGGCGCGCCCTCCTGCTCGCTGGTGTCGAGAAAGAGGTTGGTCCGATAGCGGTCGAAGGAGGGACCCTGCCCTCCCATCTTCATCCCCGGAAGACTGATTTGTGGCCCCTGGGAGGGGCGAAACTCGTCAATGCGCTCGAGTATGTCCTTCTTGCATTTTTCGAAGTGGGACAGAACCTTTTCATGCTCCCGGTATTTGCTCTCCAGTTCCTCGAACAAGTGCCCCACTGTGGAGAGGAGAAGGTCCTTTTCCATTTGGGCGGTCGCCGTGCGCATCTCCTTCTCCAGTTCCCGCACCTGGCGCAGCACCTCGTTGAGGTGCCCCTGAAGTTCAGTCCCCTTCTCGTCCAGGGCGGAACGCTCCCCTTCGGCGAGGTCCTCGTATTCCTGCTGGGATATGGGGTGACCGTCCTTGGTGGGAACGAGCACCAGTCCGCTGACGCTGCGCTGGAGGATGAACCCCTCCTGGTTGACCACCACCTCCAGGTCCTGAAAAAGCTTCTTATTCTTCTCCTGGTATTCGCCCGCGATGCGGTTCTTGTGCTGCTCGTATTCCTTGCTCTCGAAGACCTTGGGGATATCCTCGGCCAACTGCCCGACAAGGGCCTCCACGTCCCGATGCAGGGTTTTGCCAAGGCCAGGGGGCAAGGCCAGGTAGGATGGGCGGGTCCCGTCGTTGAAATCATGGACGTAGCACCAGTCGTTGGGCACCGGCTCTCCCTGGGCACGCCCCTGAAGAACCTTCTTGACCGTGGAAGATCTCCCGGTCCCCGGCTCGCCGAGGATGAAGATATTGAACCCGCTGTCCCGGATGCCGAGCCCGAATTCGATTGCGGTCAGGGCACGGTCCTGGCCGATGGTCCCCTCCAGGCCGGGCAGCTCTCCAGTCGTTTCGAACTCGAACTGGGCGGGATCGCAGCGCCAGGAGAGGTTTTCAGGGGCTAGGCGGAATTGCTCCAAGGTCTAGCTCCTTCCCGTTTCGTCCTCGCAGGTGACCAGGGTCACTGGCGCCTCGAGATAACTCTTGAGGGTCGCCAGGAAATCGGCGGCGTCGGCCCCGTCGAGAACCCGGTGATCGGCCGAGAGGGTCAGGCGCAGCAAGGGTGCGATGCCCGGCTCTCCCTTCTCGTCCACCACCACTTCCCCCTTGACCGTTCCGACTGCCAGCACCGCGGCCTGGGGGGGGGTGATGATGGCGCTGAAGGACTCCACCCCCAGCATCCCCATGTTGGTGATGGTGAAGGTGCCACCCTCCAGGTCCCCCGGTCGCAACTTGCCCCGGTGCGCGCGATCGGCCAGATCCTTGGCCCTGGCACTGATCTGTCGCAGACTGAGAGATCCGCAGTCCCGGAGGACCGGGTTGTACAGGCCCCGATCGGTGGCGACGGCCATGGCGATCTCGATCTCCTTCTGCGCCACCGATTCGCCCTCAACCCAATGGCTGTTGACCCAGGGGTGCTCCTGAAGGGAGTGGGTTGCGGCGGCGAGGATGAAATCGTTGATACTGACTCTCAGGTCCTTGCGGAAACGAATAACGTCGGTCATGTCCACGGCCACGGTGACGTAGAAATGGGGAATGTTCTGCCAGCTCTCCACCATCTTGCGCTCGACGATTCGACGGACCTTGACCGACTTCTTGACCGGAGGCTGCCCTTGGGCTTCTCGCTCCCCTTCAGACCCTCCAGCCAGCGATGGCCCGCCGGTAACAGCGGCGCGCTCCACGTCGGCCATGATGATGCGCCCGCCGGGTCCGCTTCCCCGCAGCCTTGCGAGATCGACCTCCCTTTCCAGGGCCAATCGGCGCGCCGCGGGCGAGGCCGCAGGCCGCAGGCTGGAAAGAACATCTTCGGAAGGTCCCTTCACCGCAGTCTCCTCTTCGACAGTCTCCTCTTCGACAGTCTCCTCTTCGACAGTCTCCTCTTCGACAGTCTCCTCTTCGACAGTCTCCTCTTCGACAGTCTCCTCGAGGGGGACCTCGCCAGAGGCCTCCCCCGGGGGGGAGAGAACGGCGATCACCGTCCCCACCGGAACAGTATCCCCCTCCTTGGCCTTGAGGTCGGTCACGGTCCCGTCTTCAAAGGCCTCCATCTCCATCGCCGCCTTGTCGGTCTCGACCTCGGCAATGACCTCCCCCCGGGTCACCCGGTCGCCGACCTTGATGCGCCATTTAAGAATGGTCCCCTCCTCCATGGTGTCGCTCAGCTTGGGCATGGTCATTTCAGTCGTCATCGTCCTGCTCTCTCCTGTCTCTCATTATAATGCGATGGGGCAGCCCCGAAAACCGGAAGGGGCTGCGCGGCATGGTGGCAAATATCCGAAGCGCTCAAAGGATTTCCCTGACCCGGGCCACAACCTGTGCGGCGTCAGGGATGGCGGCCTGTTCCAGGTGCTTTGCATAGGGCATGGGGACATCGGCCCCGCCGACCCGGAGCATCGGTGCGTCCAGGTCGTCGAAAGCCTCCTCGACGACCCGTGCCACGATCTCGCCTCCCCAGCCCCCGGTCAGCCATGACTCCTCCACGGTCACCGCCCGGCGGGTTTTTCGCACCGAATCGAGAACCGTCGCCATGTCGAGTGTGTTGAGGCCCCGCAGGTCCACCACTTCTGCCTCGACCCCCTCCCGGGCCAACCGCTCGGCGGCCTCGAGGCAGACGTAGACCATCCGGGAAAGGGTGACGAGGGTGACATCCGTGCCGCTCCGCTTGACCTCCGCAACCCCCAAGGGGACGGTGTAGTCGCCCTCGGGCACCTCGCCCTTGACGGCGTAGAGCCCCTCGTGCTCGATGAACATCACCGGGTCATCCGAACGGATGGCGCTCTTGAGCAGTCCCTTGGCATCGGCGGGGACCGATGGAACCACCACCCGCAGGCCCGGACAATGCATGAAGAGGGGCTCCAGGGAATGGGAATGCTGCGCGCCGAGCTGGTGCCCCGCCCCGCCCGGGGTGCGAATGGTCAGAGGGACCTTGACCTGCCCGCCGAACATGTAGGGGATGACCGCCGCGTTGTTCATGATCTGGTCCAGGGCCACGACGGCGAAATTGATCGTCATCAACTCGGCCACCGGGCGCAGGCCGGTCATCGCCGCGCCGACCGCGAGGCCAACGAAGCCGGCCTCTGCGATGGGGGTGTCGAGGACCCGCCGCTCGCCGAACTTGGCCAACAACCCTTTGGTGACTTTGAAGGAACCCTCGTAAAGCCCCACGTCCTCGCCCAGGATGAAGACCGACTCGTCCCGCGCCATTTCTTCACGCAACGCCTGGTTCAGGGCCTCGCGACAGGTCATTTCTGGCATGGCTTTCCCCCGTTCAGGATTCGACGTAGACGTCGGTCCACAACTCTGAGAGATCGGGATCAGGGCTCTGCTCCGCGAAGCGGACCGCCTCGGCAATCACCTCCCTCTGCTCGGCATCGATATCCTCGACTTCCCCACGGTTTGCGTGGCCCTCCGAGATCAGCCATGCGGCGAAGTTTGGAATGGGATCGCGCTCCAGCCAGATCTTCTTCTCCTGCTCGCTGCGGTAGGTCCCCGGGTCCGAGATCGAGTGCCCTCGGAAGCGGTAGGTCAGGGCCTCGATGTAACTCGGCCCCTCCCCCTCCCGGGCTCGCTGCACCGCCCGGCGAACCGTTTCGTAGACGGCCAGGACGTCCATCCCGTCCACCTTGACACCGGGGGTCTCGTAGGCGCAGCTTTTTTTATACAGCTGCTCCACGGCACTGGCCCGCAAACCGCTCGTGCCGATGCCGTAGCCGTTGTTCTCGCAGAGGAAAACCACCGGCACCCGGTACAGGGCGGCCATGTTCATGGCTTCGTGAAAGACCCCCTGATTGGTTGCGCCGTCTCCGAACAGGCAGACCACCACCTCGTCGCCCTGCCGATAGAAGATGGAATATCCGATGCCGACCGCTATGGGCAGATGCCCTCCGACAATGCCGTAACCGCCCAGAAACCGCCTCTCGGCATCGCAGAGGTGCATCGACCCGCCCTTGCCCTTGCTCACCCCCGTAGCCTTCCCGAAAAGCTCGGCCATAACCCCGCCGGGGTGGGCTCCCTTGGCAAGGAGCAGGCCGTGTTCCCGGTAGGCGCCGATCATGTAGTCGTCGCTGTGAATGGCATGGGCCACCCCGACGGCGACGGCTTCCTGACCGCTGTAAAGGTGCAGGAACCCCCCCATCTTGCCCTGGCTGTAGAGCTTGGGACAGGCCTCCTCGAACTCCCGGATACGTACCATGTCACGATACATGGCCAGCAGTTCCCGCGGCTCGAGCCGGGCCCTTTCCGTCTTCGCTTTCATCTCTATTTGACCGATCCGTTATGTAGGGCAATCCTTGTGTAAACCCATTAAATACTAACAACTACGCCTCGGATGGCAAGCAGGCCCCGGCCTTCGGACAAAACCGGCCGTTCCCCCTTGCCCACTCTCAGGCATGCGATATCATTAAAATATATATCAACCCTCACCGGGAGGAGCCATGGGCCGTCATATCCTCATCACCGTAGAAGAAGGCATCGCCCGGGTCACCCTGGACGCGCCGGAGGAAAAGGTCAACATCCTCAATGCCGCCTTCCTCGCCGAGTTCGATTCCATCGCAGGAGAGCTGGCCGCCCGCAGGGACCTGCAGGGCGCGCTCGTTCTCAGCGCAAAAAAGGGTGGATTTATCGCCGGGGCCGACATCGGGGCCATCGAAGGTGTCACCGACCCGGCGGCAGGGACCGCCCTGGCCCGGGAAGGGCAGCGCATCTTCGACCGCTGGGCCGCCCTGCCCTTTCCGGTGGTAGCCGCCATTCACGGCCACTGCATGGGGGGGGGCACTGAATTCGCCCTGGCCTGCCACGGGCGCGTTGCCGCTGACGACGCGGCCATCGCCCTGCCAGAGACCCGCCTGGGGATCCTGCCGGGCTTCGGCGGCACCCAGCGCCTGCCCCGGCTGATCTCCGTCCAGAAGGCCCTCGACATGGTGCTCAGCGGCCGAACGATGGGCGCTGAAGAGGCGTCCCGAACCGGCCTGGTCGATGCCGTTGTCCCCAAGGACCGTCTGCTGGAGCGGGCAACGGAGTTGGTCCGCGAAGCGGCCAACGACAGGCGACGGATTGAGGCTGCCCGAAAAACAAAACGGGGAGGGCTGCGAAACCTTCTCCTTGAAAGGACCGCCCCGGGACGAGCGCTCCTGTTCAGGGTTGCAGAAAAGAATCTCCGACAAAAGATAGGGCGCCACTACCCCGCCCCCCTGAAAGCCCTGGAGGTCATGCGCAAGGGTCTCGGCATGCCCCTGAAACAGGGCTTGGAACTGGAGGCCCTGGAACTCGGACGCCTGATCATCACCCCCGAGTGCAAGAACCTCATCAACGTCTACCATCTGTCCCAGCGCCCCAAGAAGGGGGCGGAGCTTGCAGCCGAACCACTGGAAATTCGCAAGGCGGCCGTCCTCGGAGCCGGAGTCATGGGGGGGGGCATCGCCCAGCTTATCGCCTCGAAAAAAATCTCCGTCATCCTCAAGGACATCCGCCCCGAGGCTGTGGAGAAGGGGTTGGACCACGCCCGGGAGATTTTCACCCGCAAATTCGCAAAGAAAGGCCTGGGGGAGGAGGCGGTTATTAAAAACATGGGTTTCATCACCGTAACAACCAGCTACCGGGAGTTCGAGGGTGTCGATCTCGTGGTCGAGGCGGTGGTCGAGAACATGGGGGTGAAACAGGCGGTCCTTAAGGAGGTAGAGGAAACGCTTTCGGAAGCATCCCTGATAGCGACTAACACCTCAGCCCTCTCGGTCACTGAGCTGCAGAAAGTTTCAGCCCGCCCTCAGCGGGTCGGGGGCCTGCATTTCTTCAACCCCGTTGACCGCATGCCGCTGGTGGAAGTGGTCCGCGGTGAACAGACCTCGGAACAGACCGCTGCCACCCTCTTCGCAACGGCCGTGAGGCTTGGGAAAACCCCTATCATTGTCGCCGACCGCCCAGGGTTCCTGGTCAACCGCCTGCTTGTCGCCTACCTCCTGGAAGCCGTTATGCTGGCCGAAGCGGGGGTGGAACGGGTCTCCCTGGACAAAAGGGTCAAGGACTTCGGACTGCCCATGGGGCCTTTCCGCCTCATTGACGAAGTAGGAATCGATATCGCCGCGGAGGTGGGGACAACACTCGCAGGGGCCTTTCCATACCTGGCAACCTGCCCCTTGCTGGAGCGGGCTGTCGAAAGCGGCCTTGTCGGCAAGAAAGGGGGGGCGGGTTTTTACCTCTACCACGGAGAGCACAGCGCGGGATCGAACCCGGAGGCCGACATTCTGCTTGGCCTGCGCCCCGAAAGAGAAGCCACTGGAGAGGACGTAGAGAGGCTGCTTTACCTCATACTCAACGAGGCGGGCCGCTGTCTGGAGGAACAGGTGGCCATCGCCCCGGAGGACGTCGATACCGGAATGGTCTTCGGAGCCGGTTTTCCGCCGTTCCTTGGAGGACCCTGTCGCTGGGCGGACAACCGGGGCCTACAGGGAGTCGTTCTGTCTCTGTAAAAACTCGCCAAGACCCTGGGTCCGCGGTTTGAACCGTGTGAATATTTGAAACGAAGGGAGCGTTTTTATTCCTGAAAAACTGAAAGCGCCGGGACAGGACCCGGCGCTTCGCATCAATGGTATTGTACGTGGGGCATCCCTGACAGGTTCAGATCACCCGAGGAAAAGGTTGTGGTTGCGGGCTCTGTTGGTCAGGATTGTGGGGTCGACCACCTCCCCGCAGGCGCAACATTTCCAAGCATCGAAAGAGCGAACGAAATCATAGTACTTCTCGGCGTACATTCTGCCTCGGCATTTGGGACATTTCATGATTTTTCCCCCTTTGATATGTTATTCGGCAACAGATGATCTTTGTTGTCTGTTTCATCGTTAACAACTACACATGTCGTGCCAGATCTTGCCGCCGGAAGGAAAAACCCCCGAGCCAAACCCTCCTTATTCCATTTTTTGAAACAATATCGAGCCTTTACACAATTAAAACAATTTGTTAAAAATACATTTTCCAGCGTTCAAGGCGCTTAGGGCCGACCCCCTTAACCCTTTTTACCCCCTCAAGGGCGCCGAAATCGCCATTTTTTTGACGATCCTCTTCGATCCTTCGGGCCAGACTCTCCCCTATTCCGGGCAATGCCTCCCAGTCCTCCAGTGTCATGCGTTCGGGATGCAAGGGGATATTGAGAGCGATACGCTCTGTCGCACTCATCCAACCCCTCTTAACTGCGACAATTTCCCCTTCCACGACTCGGATATCCAGGGTCGCCCCCGCTTGCAGGGGGAAGTCCAGGCAGGGATCCCCAACGATGTCGAACGCCAGGGGAAGACCCGTCACTTTAATGACGCTTCGGATCGACGAACCGTCAGAAATTTGGTGAATTCCTTGCGAAGGAAACCCCTCCCTAAATTTCACCCATACCTCACCCTGTGGTTCCACGAAAAAAGCCGGGGGACCTTCACTTTGGAAGGTCCCCCGGCCGCCGATCCAGGCAAACAGGGACAAAAGAATAAACACCAGCAGGGTCGTCCCGCGGGGAGACGTCAATTTCAGCTCTCCTGGTCCTTAAGAAGCTTGTAGTGCAGGGCATCGACCAGGGCTTGATAGGAGGCGTCGATGATGTTGTCACTCACCCCCACCGTTCCCCAGCGGGATGTCTTGTCCCCGGACTCGATCAGAACCCGGGTAATCGAAGCCGTCCCCTTGCCGGCTGGCAGGACCCTGACCTTGTAGTCGAGCAGGCGCATCTGCTTGAGTTGGGGGTAGAAGTTTTCCAGGGCCTTGCGCAGGGCGTTGTCCAGAGCATTGACCGGACCGTGTCCCTCTGCGGCGGTGTGTTCGATCTTGCCCCCGACCTTGACCTGCACCGTGGCTTCGGACATGGGTATCTCGTCCTCGTGCCTCTTGGTGTCGATGACCCGGAAGCCGATGACCGAGAAGTAGTGGCGGAGGGTCCCCAGGGCGCGGCGCATGAGCAGGTCGAAGGAGGCCTCGGCCCCCTCGAACTGGTAGCCCTTGTTCTCCATCTCCTTGATGTCCTCGAGGATCTCCAGGGTGACGGGGTCTTTGCTGTCGAGGTTGATGTTGAACTGCTCGGCCTTGGCCAGGATGTTGGCGCGCCCGGAGAGATCGGAAACCAGGACCCGGGTGACGTTCCCCACCCGTTCCGGCCGAATGTGCTCGTAGGTTTCGGGATGGCGCTGAATGGCCGAAACGTGAACCCCCCCCTTGTGGGCGAAAGCGGAGTTGCCGACATAGGCCTGGTGTTTGTTGGGGACCAGGTTGGCCAGCTCGTAGATGGTGCGGGAAATCTCGCGCAGCCGCTGCAGTTGTTCGTCGGTGACGCATTCCTTGCCCATTTTGAGGCGCAGAGCGGGAATGATGGAGCACAGGTTGGCATTGCCGCAGCGCTCGCCGAAACCGTTGATGGTCCCCTGGATATGAACGATGCCGCAGTCCACCGCCACCAGGGAGTTGGCCACGGCACACTCGCCATCGTTGTGGGTATGGATTCCAAGGGGAGTGGAGATGGTCTTTTGCACCTCGGCGATGATGCCGGGGATTTCATAGGGCATGGTGCCGCCGTTGGTGTCGCACAGCACAATGCAGTCGACCTTGGCCTCCTGGGCCGCCTGCAGGGTCTTGATGGCGTACTCGGGGTTGGCCTTGTACCCGTCGAAGAAGTGCTCGGCGTCGTAGACGACCTCGCCCACGTGGCTCTTCAAATACTCCAGGGAGTCGTTGATGAGTTCCAGGTTCTCCTCGAGACTGATGCGCAAGGCTTCGCGGACGTGAAAGTCCCAGGTCTTGCCGAAGATGGTGACCGTGTCCGGGTCGGCCTGGATCAGGGTCTGGATATTGTTGTCCTTGTCCGGCGTCGACTTCGCCCTCCGGGTGGAACCGAATGCTGCGATTTTGGCCTGGTTCAGGGAGACTTTCTTGATCTCCTTGAAAAAGGCGATGTCCTTGGGGTTGGATCCGGGCCAGCCGCCCTCGATGTAGTGAATCCCCAGTTCGTCCAACTTCTGGGCGATGCGAATCTTGTCGGCCACCAGGAAGGAAACATCCTCGGCCTGGGTCCCGTCCCTCAGGGTCGTGTCGTACAGTCGGATCAGGTTCATGGCACCACACCTTCATTGAGTCGCGGGGATGGCTTCTCCCCCGGCAGGATGAACTACTCGGGCTTCACGTCTTTCTTCGCCAAACCGAAAGCCTCGTGCAGGACGCGCACGGCAAGTTCGGTGTACTTGGCGTCGACGACGCACGAAACCTTGATCTCGCTGGTGGAGATCATCTGAATGTTGACCCCCTCCTGAGACAGGGTCTGGAACATCTTGCTGGCGACACCCGAGTGGGAACGCATGCCGACCCCGACGACGGAGACCTTGGCGATATCCTCGTCGCTCTACACGCCGCCGGCGCCGATCTCCCTGGCATTCTCCTCGACGATCTTGAGGGCCTTTTTGAAATCGGCCTTGGGAACGGTGAAGGTCATGTCAGTGAACCCCTCGTGGGAGACATTCTGAATGATCATGTCCACGGTGATGTTGGCGTGGGACAAGGGGGAGAAGAGCTGAGCGGCGATCCCCGGCTTGTCGGGAACCCGCATCACCGAAATCTTGGCCTCATCCTTGTTGAACGTAATTCCTGAAACCAGAACGGTCTCCATATCAGCATCCTCCTTCATCACCAGGGTCCCTAGATTGTCGTTAAAACTGGAACGAACGTGGACCACCACGCCGTATTTCTTGGCGAACTCCACAGAGCGGATCTGCAAAATCTTCGCCCCGAGAGAAGCCATCTCCAACATCTCATCGTAGGAGACCTTCTCAATTTTCGAGGCTTCTGGAACGATGCGGGGATCGGTGGTGTAAACCCCGTCCACATCGGTGTAGATCTCGCAGACATCGGCCTTGAGCCCGGCAGCAACGGCCACCGCAGAGGTATCGGAACCGCCCCGGCCGAAAGTGGTGATGTTCCCTTCCTTGTCCGCCCCCTGGAAGCCGGCCACCACGATGATGGTTCCCTTCTTCAGGTCTTCGCGCACCTTTTTGTCTTCGATCTTCTCGATGCGCGCCTTGGAGAAGGTGTTGTCGGTGCGAATCGCGATCTGATGACCGAGATAGCTTTTGGCCTTGTAGCCCATCGACTGCAGGCACATGGAGAGCAGGGCAATGGTCACCTGCTCGCCGGTGGATACAAGCACGTCATATTCGCGCTCGCTGGGAAATTCGGATATCTCGTTGGCCAGGGCCACCAGTTTGTTGGTCTCCCCGGCCATGGCGGAGACGACCACGACAACGTCGTTGCCTTCGTCGTAGGTTTTGGCCACCCGCCGGGCGACATTGCGAATCTTTTCAATCGACCCGACGGACGTTCCGCCGTATTTCTGCACAACCAATGCCATGGTTTTGGATTCCTCCTTTTGCCTGAACCGGACGCCGAGGCGGCCGCAGTTTCATCATGCCTTCTTTGCCGGGGCCCGTCCCGCTTTACGCCCCACCTTGTGCACGGCGCGCCCTGCTGTGTCCTCGGCGGCCTCTTTTATCATCTCCGGCAGGGTGGGATGGGAATGGATCACCTCCCCGAGTTCGACGGCGGTCATCCAGCCGCTCATGGCGGCAGCGACCTCGGCGATCAGGGTCGACGCCTCGTCCCCGACGACCGCAGCCCCGAGAATTTTTCCATCCCCCCGGTCAGACACGACCTGCACCGACCCCCGCACCTCTCCGGCACACAGAGCCTTGCTCGATGCCTGGTAGGCGAATCGCCCGACCCGGGTCTCGATCCCCTTCTCCTTGCAGGCGGCCTCGCTCAAGCCGACCTGGCCGATTTCGGGAAGGGTGAAAAGAGTGCTGGGAACGACACGGTAGTCGGCCCGGGCATCCCCCCCCAGGGCATTGGTGACGGCCACCCCGGCCTGGTAGGAGGCCACGTGAGCCAGTTGAATCCCCCCGGTGACATCCCCGATGGCATAAACCCCTTCGGCGGATGTCGCCATGCGGTCATCCACAGCCACGGCGCCATTTTCGAGGCGAACGCCAGACTCCTCGAGACCGAGGCCATGACTGTTGGGCACCCGGCCAACGGCCACCAGAGCCTTCTCGACAACCAGACTCTCACCGCCGCCGAGGCGAACCTTGACCCCTCCCTCGACCACGTCCAGAGCCTCGACGGCCGTCCCTGTGTGAACGGCAACCCCGGCCTCTCGCAGGGACTTCTCCACTTCCCGCACGGCCAGCCGGTCGGTATGGCCCAGCAGAGTCGGCAACAACTCGACAACGGTGACCTTGGTGCCAAAGGCGCTAAAAATACTGGCAAACTCGCACCCGATATAACCGCCGCCGACAACAAGCAGGCTGCGGGGCAGATCCTTCATAGCAAGAATTTCATTGCTGGTCAAAACATTTTTCCCGTCCACGGGAAGGCCCTTCGGACGGGCAGGGAGTGACCCCGTGGCGAGGATGATACGCCTGGCCCGGATATGCCCCACGACCTCGGCCCTGCGGATGCGAATCCTCCCCTCGCCCTCGAGGGAGGCGCGGCCGCGGAAGACCTCGACCCCGTGTCCCTTGAGAAGTTGTTCCACCCCGCGGACCAGCTTCTCCACCACCTGGTCCTTGCGACGGGCGGCCTGGGGAAAATCGAATCCAAGCTCGCCAACCCGAATGCCGTGCTCGCCCGCCGAACGGATATGGTGCATCAGACGGGCGGTACTGTAGAGAGCCTTGGTCGGAATGCACCCCCGATTCAGGCAGGTCCCGCCGACCTCGTCGTCCTCGATCAGGCAAACGCAAGCGCCCGCCTGGGCGGCGCGAATGGCGGCCACGTATCCGCCGGGGCCGGCCCCGACAATGGCAACATCGAACTCTTTCATTGCGCAGCTCTCCCCTGCGTCCAATGGGACGCCAGTTGCTCCAGCAAGCTCTCCGCCCCCACCCCCCGCGCCCGGAAGATCAGACTCCGGGCACATTCATCCTCGTATTCCAAATCGACCATGAGGCCTTCCTGGTCCGAACCGGGCATCCGCTCCGCCCACTCCACCACCGCCACCCCGGTTCCGTGCAGATACTCGGTCAAGTCCAAGTCTTCCAGGTCCTCGGGATGGGCGAGGCGATAGAGGTCGAAGTGAAAAAGCTGCAGACGACCGCTATACGCATTCATGAGGGTGTAAGAGGGACTGGTGACGGGTTCAGCGGGAGAAACCCCGAGGCCCCGGGCCAGCCCCTGAACAAAGCAGGTCTTGCCCGCGCCCAGGTCACCGCGCAGATAAATGCGTTGCGGCCCGGCTATCAGCTCACCAAGCAGTTGCCCGAGACGGCGCGTCTCTTCCGGCGATGCCGTTTCATGGGCCCACTGCCGCATGGCCTAGGCGCCCATGGCGCGAATGATGTCCAACCTGGCCACCACCCCGACCAGCTTCTTTCCCTCGACCACCGGGATGAGGTGGGCCTTCTTTTCCACCATCAGTTCGGCGATGGCGCTCACCGAAGTCTCAGGCGTACAGGTGGCCACGTCCCGGGAGCAAATATCGCCAACCTTTTGGGCGGTAATGCGTTTGACCTCCTCGCGGAAACTCTTTTCGCTCTCCAGGTAAAGAACCCAGTCGAAAAGTGAAATCACCGTCGGGATGTGGAGGGGCTTGTCCTGGGCGACCAGATCGGTTTCCGTAACCACCCCCCGCAGCCCCCCGGCGTCGTCGACAACAGGCAGGGCGCTGACGCCCTTTTCCTGAAAGAGGCGAGCCAATTCCTCCACCCCCGTCTCTTCGGTCACCGTGTGAACCGCTTTTGTCATGATGTCCTTAGCTTTGCGCATGCTTCCCTCCATGGATGAGTAGTTGCTTTCGGGCGGCAGGAATTTCCGCCAGCAGATCGCCGGCCAGCATCCCGGCATCGCCCATGCGGGACAGGATGCGGTCGGCGGCCAGGCCGTGCAGAAAAACCCCGAGGGTGGCCGCCTCTTCAACCTTCATGCCCTGGGCAAGCAGGCCCCCGATCACCCCGGTCAACACGTCCCCCATGCCGCCGCTGGCAAGCCCCGGGTTGCCGCTGCCGTTGATGCGAACCCTGCCGTCGGGAAATGCGACCACGGTCCGCGCCCCTTTGAGAACCAGCACCACCCCGTACTGCCGGGCAAAATCCCGGGAGACGCCAAGGCGGTCCGCCTCGACCTCGGCCACGGTGCCGCCAGTCAGGCGGGCCATCTCTCCCGGGTGGGGGGTCAGGACCGCCGGCCGGCCGCTGCGCTCCCCGAGAGGGGAAGGATCTGGCGCCAGAGCGTTGATCCCGTCGGCATCCACAACCAGAGGCAGGGGACATTCCCGGACCAGGCGTCGCACCAGGTCCCGGACCTCTTCGGTCTGCCCCAGGCCGGGACCGAGAGCGACAGCCTCCTTGCCGGCCCAGTGAAAGCGAAGCGCCTGCAGTGCCTGAAGACTGACCGCCCCGTCCACCTCCGGCAGGGGAGCGGTCATGGCCTCGGTGAGCTTGGTCTCGAGAACCCCGTGCACCCCTGCCGGGCAGGCCAAGGTCACCAGCCCCGCCCCGGCCCGCAGCCCGCCCTCGGCGGTCAGCGCCGCAGCGCCTGATTTTCCGGTGGAACCTGCCACCACCAACAGGTGGCCGAAGGTCCCCTTGTGCCCGGAGAACGGTCGGGGCGGCAACAGGGCTGCCGCCTCGGCGCTCTCCACGAGAAGCAGGGCGTCCCCCGCGCCATCGGCCACGGTGGCGGGAATGCCGATGTCGACCGTAAGCAGTTCTCCGCACAGCCCGGCGCCCGGGAAAACCGCGTGACCGACCTTGGCGAAGGCGAATGTGACCGTGCTGTCAGCCCGTACCGCCCGACCGAGGATACACCCCGTGCTTCCGTCGAGCCACGAAGGGATGTCGACCGCCAGGACCTGGGCACCGGAGTCGTTGATCCAGTCGATGGCCAGGGCGTAGGCGCCGCGGACTTCCGAGGTCAAGCCGGTCCCGAGCAGGGCATCGACCACGAGGGTGTCCCCCCGGCCTTTATCAAGAGCCGCCCGTAGTGCCCCCTCGTCCTCGGCGAAGTCAATGTCTCCGCCGCTGTTGCGCAGTGCCCGCAAGTTGACGCCGGCATCTGCGCCGACAGACTCGGCCGAGGCGAGCACCACGGTGCGAACCTGCCAGCCCCGATCAAGCAGGTGGCGGGCGATGACGTAGCCGTCGCCGCCGTTATTCCCCTTGCCCGCAAGGACCAGAACGGGCCCCGGCTTCAGGGACGCGAAGCGCCGGCAGAGATGCTCTGCGGCGCCGCGCCCGGCATTCTCCATGAGTACGACGCCGGGGATCCCGACCTCCTCGATGGTGCGCCGGTCCAGTTCGCGCATCTGGTCCGCTGTGACCAGTCTCATGCTCCCTCCAGGATGACGCTGGCCATGCCGTACTGGCCCTCGTGGCTGTAGGAGAGATGAACGGCCAGCAGGGACCGCTCGCGGAATATTTCGGCGGCCCGCCCGGAAAGGTGCAGCGACGGACAGCCCAGCTCGTCCTTCACCACTTCCATGTCCTGCCAGCTGAGGCCATCCCGCAAGCCGAGACCGAGGGCCTTGAGAAAAGCTTCCTTGGCAGCGAAGCGCACCGCCAGAAAAGGGGCCGGGTCCTTCCGGGCCAGGGCGTAGGCCTTCTCCCCCTCCGTAAAGATGCGGTCGATAACACCCGTCTTGCCTTCGGCCAAAAAACGGCGAAACCGCTCGATCCGGGCCAGGTCCACGCCGTGGCCGGCGATGGGGCTCAAAACACTCCGCCCCGAACGAGACCCAGCATCTCCCCCACGGCGCGCTCCAAGCCGACCAGGACGGCCCGGGATACGATGCTGTGACCGATATTGAATTCCTCCACCCCGCCGAGGGCGACCACGGGCTGAATGTTGCGGTAGTCGAGGCCGTGCCCGGCGTTGACTCCCAGGCCCTGCCCACGGCCCTCCCGGATCGCCGCCTCCAGCTTGGCCAGTTCGGCGGAGCGCTCCGCCGCCCCGGGAGCATCGCAATAGGTCCCGGTGTGGATCTCCACCAGGTCCGCCTCCACGTCCCGGGCTGCCCGGATCTGAGCCGGGTCGGGATCGACGAACAGACTGACCGGCAGCCCCTCCGCGCGCATCCGCCCGATCGCCTCCTGAAGGTGGGCGCGGTGCTGAAGGACGTCAAGCCCACCCTCGGTGGTCAGCTCCTCCCGCTTCTCCGGCACGAGGGTGACGCAGTCCGGCCGCACCCGCAGGGCAATCGCCACCATCTCCTCGGTAGCCGCCATCTCCAGGTTGAGCCGCGTCTTGACCGTCTGCCGCAACAGCTCCACGTCCCGATCCTGGATGTGGCGCCGGTCTTCGCGAAGATGGACGGTGATGCTGTCGGCCCCGGCCAGTTCCGCCAGGGCGGCGGCGGTCACCGGGTCTGGCTCCACGGTCCCCCGGGCCTGGCGCACGGTGGCGACATGGTCCACATTGACTCCCAGCATAGCCACGGCTACTTACCCTCCCTCTTGCCGCCCATGTGCTTTTCGATGGCCAACCCGATCTCGTGAGCCAACTCGGTGACCTGGTACTTGTCCTGGCCCTCCAGCATGACCCTCAACAGCGGTTCAGTCCCCGAGTAGCGCACCAGAACCCGGCCTTCGGAACCGAGCTTCTTTTCAGCAGCCTCAATAACCTTTTGCACCTCGGGAACTTCCTTGAGATCACGGCGTTCGGCCACCCGCACGTTGACCAGCACCTGGGGCAGAGCGACCATCACCCTGGCCAATTCAGAGAGGGGTTTTCCGGTCTGCTGCATGATGGCAAGAAGTTGCAGGGCGGAGATCATCCCGTCGCCGGTGGTATTGTGGTCGAGGAAAATCATGTGCCCCGACTGCTCTCCACCGAGATTATAGCCGTGGCGGCGCATCTCTTCCACCACGTAGCGGTCGCCGACCGCCGTTTTGACAACCTTGCCCCCTGCCTTGCGAAGAGCGATATCAAGGCCCATGTTACTCATCACCGTGGCCACGAGAGTGTTTTTGTGCAGTCGCTTCTCGGCCAGCATGCGCGTTGCACAGATAGCCATGATGTGGTCGCCGTCGACTTCACTGCCGAACTCGTCGACGAAAATCACCCGGTCCGCATCCCCGTCGAGGGCCATGCCCAGGTCCGCCCGGTACTCCTGGACCGCCTCGGCGATCACATTGGGATAAAGGGAACCGCAGCCGGAATTGATGTTGGTGCCGTTGGGGGAAATCCCGAAGCGGATGACCTCGGCACCGAGTTCCTCGAGAACCGCCGGCGCCACCTTGTAGGCCGCCCCGTTGGCGCAATCCAGAACGATGCGCAACCCTGTCAGGTCGAGGTCTCGGGGAAATGCATGTTTGAGAAAGACGACATAGCGCCCCTGGGCGTCGTCGATGCGAAAAGCCTTGCCCACCTCCGCAGCCGTAGGACGCAACGAATCGATCTTGTGGGAGAAGATCAGTTCCTCGATCTCCAGCTCGGTTTCATCGGGAAGCTTGAACCCGTCCCGGGAGAAGAACTTGATCCCGTTGTCCTGGTAGGGATTGTGGGAAGCGGAGATCACCACCCCGGCGTCGGCGCGCATGGAGGAGGTGATGAAGGCGATCCCCGGCGTCGGCAGTGGGCCGACCTGGAGGACATCGACCCCCATGGAGCAGATGCCGGCGGCCAGGGCATTCTCGATCATGTATCCCGAAAGCCGGGTGTCCTTGCCAATGACCACCCGGTGCCGCTTATTTTCCTTCTTGAACACGTAGCCCGCGGCACGCCCCAACTGCATGGCCATCTCGGTGGTCATGGGGTGGATGTTGGCCACGCCCCTGACCCCGTCGGTGCCAAAAAGCTTCTTTTTCATCACTCGATTTTCCCTCCTTGTTCTCCCGGATCGACTGGTTCGACCGACTCAATAGTCACCTGAACCTCCGCCGTCTTTTGTTCCTTTAGGGAGGTATAGCGCCCTTCGTAGTTGAAGGGGACCATGAGGGTGAAACTCTCCCTGACTTGTGCCAGATCCACAACTTCGGTAACCACCTCGGCCACATCCTTCAGCTCACTCTCGGCACCCAGCACCGTTGCCGATTTCGGCTCGGTCCGCACCGAGATGACCTGAAAGCCCTCGGCGGGGGCCCCCGCCAGAACAACCCGGATCGGAACCGACTTTTCCTTGACCCGCTCCAGCTTCACATCAACGAAGGAGGGCGAGAGCCGGGTGACCTTCAGAGCGCGGGGAATATTGAGACGCTCCTCCAAGCGCTTGAAGGAGGTCAGGCCCGGTTGCAGATCCTTCAGGTCAACGGAGATCCCGATATCGGCCGGGCTCAGATTTGCCAGTATTGTGCGTGGACCGCTGATGCGCACATCGACCAGGCGGGGCACCTCGTTGGAGACCATCATCCCCGAAGGAACGTTCTGCAGTTCGAGCTGCACTGCATAACCGACCTCAAGGTTCTGCTCCCCCATGACGAAAAACCACATCACCAGGGCGAAGACGAGGGACAGCAGTTTCAGCAGCCAGTTTTCGGTCAGTAGCTTGAGCATGGTCAGGTACTCTTCTTCTTGGCGGGGCGGGGCTCGAGCAGCCGCTTCAAAACCCGCTTCAGGGTTGTGGAGTCGAGATCCCGGGTGATGCGTCCCCCGACCACCACCGAGATCTTGCCCGTCTCCTCCGACACGACGATGGCCACCGCATCGACCAGTTCGGTCAGGCCGATGGCAGCCCGGTGCCGGGTGCCGAGGGCCTTGCTGACATTGGGATTCTGGGTCAGGGGCAGAAAACAGCCGGCCCGCTTGAGGCGGCCCTGCTGGATGACCAGGGCTCCGTCGTGAATGGGTGAGTACGGCAGAAAAATGGAAGCGATCAGGTCGCTGGAGACTTTGGCGTCGATCTCCACCCCGACCTCGAGAAAATCCTTGAGGCCGGTCTCGCGCTCGATGACGATCAGGGCGCCGATGCGCTTGTTGGCCATGTTGACGCTGGCCCTGACCAGCTCCTCCATGACCTCGGTCTCCTCGCGATAGGAGAGATCGGCAAAAAAGGGATTGCGCCCCACGTGCATGAGGGCGCGGCGGATATCACTCTGGAAGATGACGATGATGACCAGAATGATGGAGGAGAGGAAGTTGTCCAGCAGCCAGCGCAGGGTGTAGAGCCCCGTCGCCTGGGAGATCACGTAGACGATCAGGATAACCGCCAGGCCGAGGAGCATCTGGACGGCGCGGGTCCACTTGATGAGCAGGATGATGCGATAGATGATGTAGGCGACCAAGGCGATGTCGAGCAGGTCGAGCAGCCACCGGAAGTCTTTGAGAAAGTCGAGCAGTCCGCTCATCGCACCCAGGCCTCAGTCAGAATCAACCCCGCCCGGCCGATTCGGTCCGGGCAATCTCTCCGCATCCTGCTCATCCGGCAGCTGCCTCGAACCACCCAGCCGGTTCGAATCCTGCGTCACTCCCCGGCCTGTTCCTGCCAGCAGACCGCCGAGGCCATCAGCGCCGCCTCCCGGGCCGGCCCCACGTCATGGACCCGGAAAATCCGGGCGCCTTGGGCCACGCCGAGAGCGACGGTGGCCAGCGTCCCGGAGAGGCGATCCCCGGGCTCCTTGCGGCCGAGCACCGTGCCGACAAAACTCTTGCGCGACGTTCCCAGCAGAATCGGTCGTCCCAGAGCCCGCAACTCGCCGAGGCGGCGTAGGATTTCCAGGTTTCCCTCGAGGTCCTTGCCGAAACCGATGCCGGGGTCGAGGGCGATCTTGCTCTCCGACACCCCCGCCTCCCGGGCCAGCTTCAGACTATGCTCCAGGTAGTCGCATATCTCCCCGAGCAGGTCGCCGTAGCGCGTGTCACTTTGCATCTGCTCGGGACGCCCCCGGGTATGCATCAGGAACAGCCCAGCACCGCCTCGCGCAACCGTCTCCGCCATCTCGGGATCAAAGCGAAGACCGCTGACATCGTTGACGAATTCGGCACCTGCGGCAACAGCCTCCCGGGCCACGACGGCTTTGGTGGTATCGACGGAGACGGGAACATCGAGATCCCGGCGCAGGGCCTTCACGATCGGGACCACCCGGTCCAGCTCCTCATCGAGAGCCACGGGCGGCGCCCCGGGACGGGTGCTCTCCCCGCCGACGTCAATGATATCGGCCCCTTCCTCCACCATCTGACGGGCCCTTTGCAGGGCCCGCTCCGGGGAGGCGAAGCATCCGCCGTCGGAGAAGGAGTCGGGGGTGACGTTCAAGATCCCCATGACCAGCGGCCTCTGCAGGCTCAACCGGCATGATCGCCCCTCGAGATGCAGCGGGGGATGATCCAGGCGCTGCAGCAACCGACCGATGTCAGCAGCGAGTTCCGCCAGACCGAAAGGTTGACTGGGCAGGCGCCGGCACAACTGGCGGAGCGTCTTGAGGGACCCGATGAGAATAACGTCGGTCTCGGGAATGGCGCAGGACACACTGCCCCTTGCCACGGCCGCATCCCCGCCGATTGCAAGCATCTCCTGTTTGAGGATATTGGCCGCCCGACAGGAAACCCCCTGGATCTTGATCAGGGTCCGCACCATCTTGGCGGCCATGCGCTCGGCTCCGGAGGGGTCGGCTCCGATCCGAAGGATTTCCCGGTGTCCCTGGCGCTCGTCCTCGATACAGAGAAGGCGCGGCGTGAAGGCCATCTATTCCGTCGGGGAAACGGATTCTTCGACGCAGGGACCGGCACCGGGCGCCACGGTTTCGCCGCCGCCGTCTCCCGATGCTGCAGACGCTTCGCCGAAGACCATCCGGCGGATCTCCGCACCGTCCAGGTTTTCCCGCTCCAGCAGGGCCTCGGACACCTCGACCAGGCTGTCCTTGTGGGCAGTGAGGATGTCGCGGGTGCGGTCGTAGTTGGCCTTCACGATGTCGCGAATCTCGCCATCGATCTCGATGGCCGTCGCCTCGCTGTAGTTTTTGACGTGTCCCATGTCGCGCCCCAGGAAGACCTCCCCTTCTTTCTCGCCGAAGGTCACCGGGCCGATTTTGTCGCTCATCCCCCACTCGCAGACCATCTTGCGGGCGATAGCCGTCGCCCGCTCCAGATCGTTGCTCGCGCCGCTGGTAATGGTCGAGAAGCTCAGTTCTTCGGCCACCCGCCCGCCGAGCAGGGTACAGATCTTGGTGTGCAGCCCCTCCTTGGTCTCGTTGTACTTCTCCTCCTCGGGCAGGTACATGGTTACCCCCATGGCCCTGCCGCGAGGGATGATGGACACCTTGTGAACCGGGTCGGCCCCGGGGATGAACATCGCCACCAGGGCATGGCCGGCCTCGTGGTAGGCGGTGACTTTCTTCTCTTCCTCGGTGATGACCATGGAGCGTCGCTCGGCACCCATCATCACCTTGTCCTTGGCCGCATCCAGATCCTCGTTCTCCACCTGGGTCTTGCTCCGCCGCGCCGCAAGCAGGGCCGCCTCGTTCACCAAGTTGGCAAGATCCGCGCCGGAGAAGCCGGGAGTCCCCTTGGCAACCACCTCAAGATCGACGCTCGGATCGAGGGGCACCTTGCGCGCGTGAACCTGAAGGATCTTGGACCGCCCCTTGATATCGGGACGGGGCACCACCACCTGCCGATCGAATCGCCCGGGGCGCAGCAGAGCCGGGTCGAGGACATCGGGACGGTTGGTGGCGGCGATAAGGATCACCCCCTCGTTCGACTCGAAGCCGTCCATCTCGACCAACAACTGATTGAGGGTCTGCTCCCGCTCGTCATGGCCGCCGCCCAGACCGGCGCCGCGGTGGCGGCCGACAGCGTCGATCTCGTCAATGAAGATGATGCAGGGAGCGTTTTTCTTGCCCTGGACGAAGAGATCCCGGACCCGGCTCGCGCCGACCCCGACGAACATCTCCACGAAATCGGAGCCCGAGATGGAGAAGAAGGGCACCCCCGCCTCCCCTGCGATGGCCCGGGCCAGAAGGGTCTTGCCGGTTCCGGGCGAACCGACCAACAACACCCCCTTGGGAATGCGCCCGCCGAGGCGGGTAAACTTCTTTGGATCCTTGAGGTAAGAGACGATCTCTTCCAACTCGTCCTTGGCCTCGTCAATACCGGCTACATCCTTGAAAGTGACTTGCCCCTGGGTTTCGGAGAGGAGCTTGGCCTTGCTCTTGCCGAAACTCATCGCCTTTCCGCCGCCGGACTGCATCTGCCGCATGAAGAAGATCCAGACCCCGATCAAAAGAAGGATCGGCCCCCATGAGACCATCAGGGTAAACCAGAAGCTCCGGTCCTCCTGGGGTTTGGCCTGAATGACAACCCCCTTCTCGCGAAGCTCGACGATCAAGCTGGGGTCTTCGGGCGTGTAGGTTTTGAACGACTCATCGTCCTGATACTTCCCCTCGACGGTAGAGCCCTGGACCGTAACCTCGCGGACCTTCCCCTCATCCACGGCTTCCAGGAAAGCCGTGTAGGTGATGGGCACCTGATCGCGGTCCTTCTGGGTCATCATGTTGAAAAGCAGGATCATCACCAGTGAGATGACCAGCCACAGCGCGAGATTTTTATAGAACTGATTCACATTTCCCCCTAAAGCCGGTAGTTTTTGCGGTCGCGCCAGCCCCCATTAAAAACTGCGACGGCACGTTGACCAGAACGAAATCTATCACAAACCCCGTGATTTCACAACCGAATTGTCGAAACTCCCTGACGGTTCAAGACCATCCTCAACACAGTGCCTGAAGCGTCCTCGGGGCGGGCTCCCTCGCATCGCCTCACCCCCGCGACCCACAAGATTTCTCCGAATGCCTCTACCAGGAGAATCCGGCCGCGCGCCTCGGTATCGACCTTCTCATCGACAAAGAAATCCTTGAGCTTTTTCCTGCCCTCCATCCCCGAGGGACGGAACCGGTCGCCGGGGCGAACGGTCCGAACCAGAAGGGGGAAGGAAACCTTCGCGGCGGCGAATTCAACGGCATCACGGCCTTCGCCCCAAGCACCGTCCTCCAGACTGACGGCCAGTTCATTGCCATCCGGCAGGCGATAGCGCCCCGGGCCGGGAATGGACAGTGAAACGACCGGTGCTGGCCCGGGAGGACTCCGTCGCAACCACAGCCGGTCGTAGCGGCGAGCTGCCCAAGCCCCCGGCAGGTGGCATTCGGCCTGGGGGCGCCGGCCGGACAGGACCTCATCCAGGGCTTCGATGTGCGCGGCGCAGATCCCCATGGAACTCCCGCGCACCTGCGCCAGGGCACGGCGCAGCACCCGACTGCGCAGTGCGGGGTGAAGGGCCAGAAGACCCTCCCGCTCCAGCCAGAGTTCGCCGGCCTCGACGCGGCCGACCCGCTCCAGGGCCCGCAGTTCCTCGCCGCGCCAGAAATCCTCCTCCCCGGCCAAGCGCTTGCTGAGCCGGGCAAAGTGCTCTTCGATCCGGGGATTGAACTGCCTCAAAAGGGGCAGAAGTTCATGGCGGATTCGATTGCGGGTCAAGGCAAGATCAGCATTGCTGCCGTCTTCGACGTGGCCGAGGCCGTGCCGGGCGAGATAGTCTAGAATCTGGGCCTTCGACACTTCCAACAGGGGGCGAATGAAGGGGCCGCTCTTCGGCTGCATGGCCGCCAGACCGGTGGTTCCACTCCCTCTCACCAGGCGGTGAAGAAAGGTTTCGGCCTGATCCCCCCGGTGGTGCCCGAGAGCGATCGCAGCGCTCCCCTCCCGTCCCGCCACTTCCAGCAGAAAGCTGCGGCGCACATCCCGGGCAGCCTCCTCCAGCCCCTGACGCCGCTCCCGTGCGAGGCTGGGGAGATCCACCCTCTCGACAGTCAGGGAAACGTCCAGGTCACGACAGAGACGGCGCACGAAATCGGCGTCGTCAACGCTTTCTGGGCGAATTCCGTGATCGAGGTGAGCGACGGACAGGACAAGGTCGAGTTGATGGCCAAGGGAATGAAGCAAGTGCAGCAGGGCCACCGAATCGGCTCCGCCGGAAACCGCAACAAGGACCCGGTCTCCGGCGGAGACCAGGCCTTCTTCCAGCAGTTTCCCACGAACCGTCTCGATCATGGCGCTTTCAGGGATGGGAGGCGCGGGGCACAAACGCAAAACCCCCTCCGGAAACCGGAGAGGGTTTTGCGTCGAAATGGTGGCGGTGCAGAGATTCGAACTCCGGACACTGCGGATATGAGCCGCATGCTCTAACCAACTGAGCTACACCGCCGTGGATGTATGAAGCAGACCTCCCCCGGGGGAGATCGTGACACCTTGGTTGCGGGGGAAGGATTTGAACCTCCGACCTTCGGGTTATGAGCCCGACGAGCTACCAGACTGCTCCACCCCGCGTCAGGGACTTGGAAATTTACCCAGATGGCCGGGCAAAGTCAAGACATTTTTTCGCCTTCTTCCGGAGCCTGCCGATGGGATCGAAAAGGCGAATCGCCGCCCGGGCGAACGGCAAACTCAACCGCGGCTGCCGGCGCCCTGATGTCCTCAGCGCTTTTTGACGATACCGGAGAGCTTGTCCTGCTTCTGAAGTCGTTCAACGGTCCGAACCGCATCGTCGGTCTTGGCGAAGGGGCCGACCAGAACCCGATGCCAGGTTCCCTTTTCGCCGAGGTCGGCCTCCTGGGTATAGGCCGCATAACCGCCACCGAGAAGACGTTGGCTGAGCTTGTGGGCCTCCTCGGCTTTGCGGAAGGAGGCAACCTGCACGACGTAGTCTCCATCGGGGGCCGTCCCGGCATCCTCGACGGCCCTGGTGGAGACCACCTTAGGAACAGCCGGCGATTCGGTCCGGGATGACTCCGCGGCTGTGGGCTTCTTGACGCCGCTTCCCTGGGGGGGGAGGTTGATTCCGCTGCCCAGAGGAGGCTGCTGCCCCTGAGGCAGGGTGTCGAAAAAGGTCAGCCCTGCGTTGGCAGGCTTGGCCGGCGCAGGCTTCTCCGCGGGGGCCACGGCCTGCGGCGCCTTTTTCTCCACCGGTACGCGTTCCCGCTCGGCGGCAGGCGGAGGGGCGGGAACTTCGGGATGGCCGCTTTGACCCACCAGAACCCCGAGGCCGAAACTCACAAGGGAAACGGCGAGGATCAGCCCCAGCAGGACCAGTGCGCTCTTCCTCTCCATGCGTCGCTCGCTGCGCGTGACGACCCGTTTTACCATGGCGATACTCCCCAGCTACATCTGCTCGGGGGCGGACACCCCCAGCAGGGTCAAGGCGTTTGCAAGGACGGTGCGAATGGTATTCACCAGGTAGAGCCGAGCCCGGCTCGTCTCGAGGTCCTCCCCGAGGACCCGGTGGAGGTTGTAGTAGCTGTGGAACTGGGCAGCCAACTCCTGCAGGTAGAAGACAACGCGGTGCGGCTCAAGGCTGCGGGCGGCGCCCTCAACCGTCTCCGGATAACGGGCAAGGCGCCTAGCCAGAGCCAGCTCCTCGTCGAGGAGCAGCTTGTCGAAGTCGACCTCGCCAAGGCCGGGCACCGCCACTCCCGCCTCTGCGGCGTTGCGATTGACGCTGCAGACCCGGGCGTGGGCATACTGCACGTAGTAGACGGGATTGTCGGAACTCTGTTCCTTGGCCAGGTCGAGGTCGAAAGTCAGCTGGGCGTCGGTGCGACGCATGAGGAAGAAGAAGCGGGTGGCGTCGCGGCCGACCTCGTCGATCAGGTCGCGCAGGGTGACGTAGCTGCCGGCGCGCTTGGATATCTTGACCTCCTCGCCGCCACGCAGCACGGTCACCATCTGGTGCAGCACGTAGTCGGGCCAGCCCTTGGGGATGCCGGCTTCGAGCCCCTGCAGCCAGGCCCGCACACGGGTCACGGTGCTGTGGTGGTCAGAGCCCTGCTCGTTCACGACCCGGGTAAAGCCCCGTTCCCACTTACCGAGGTGATAGGCAACGTCGGGAACGAAGTAGGTGTAGCTGCCGTTCGCCTTGCGCATGACCCGGTCCTTGTCGTCGCCGAAGTCAGTGGTGCGCAGCCACAGGGCGCCGTCCGCCTCGTAGGTGTGCCCCTGCTCGGTGAGCCGCCGGACCACGGCTTCGACACGCCCCTCGGCGTAAAGACTTGACTCGAGGAAATACCTGTCGAAGCGCACGTCGAAGGCGGCCAGGTCTTGGTCCTGCTCACGGCGCAGGTAGGCAACGGCAAAGCGGCGGATCGCTTCAAGGTCGTCGGGGTCGGCGGC
The DNA here is from genome assembly GCF_002868845.1 of Desulfuromonas sp. Lineage (NCBI taxonomy): Bacteria > Pseudomonadati > Thermodesulfobacteriota > Desulfuromonadia > Desulfuromonadales > Desulfuromonadaceae > Desulfuromonas > Desulfuromonas sp. Next base: position 42,110 of record NZ_PKUB01000038.1, on the reverse strand, counting down.
TGCGGAGACCTGCTGATCACCGGCCACGACCGCCTCGCCGGCGAGGTAGGCGCTGGCGACGTCGCGGATGTAGTCCCCCTGGTAGCCGTCGGCCGGCCAGCTCGGGTCGTCCGCCTCGATGCCGCGGCAGCGCGCCTGCACCGACAGCGCCAGGTTGGTGATCTGGGCGCCGGCATCGTTGTAGTAGAACTCGCGGGTCACATCCCAGCCGGTCGCATTGAGGAGGCGGCAGAGACAGTCGCCCACCGCCGCGCCCCGCCCGTGGCCGATGTGGAGGGGGCCGGTGGGATTGGCGCTGACGAATTCCACCTGGACCTTTCGTCCCTCACCGAACCGACCGCGCCCGTACTCGCTTCCGCCCCGAAATACATCGTCGAGCACCCCGTACCAGCAGCGCCGGGAAAGGAAGAAGTTGACAAACCCGGGACCGGCGATTTCGACCCGGTCCCAGAAACCGTCCCCGGGCCCCAGGGCGTCCACCAGGGCCTCGGCGATCTTGCGGGGCGGCTTCTTTTCGGCGCGGGCCAGGAGCATCGCCGCGTTGGTGGCAAAATCACCGTGCTCCGGATTGCCGGGGACTTCCAGGGTGAACTCGGGGATCACTCCGGAGTGAAGGGTCTGTTGGCGATAGCAGGTCTGAAGGGCCTGCTCAATGACGGTTCTCAAACGATCTTTCATAATCAATCGGCGTTTTCCGCGGAATCTTCCGCATCGGTGGGTTGCATGCCCTTCGCCTTGCGCAGGGCGACGTCCTCGCTAAAATCCGGGCAGTGCAGGGTGGAGTCGTCGCCCATGGAAAAACGCTTGACGCAGTTGGCGCGCCAGGCACAGAGGGGGCAAATCTTGCGGGCGTCGCAGGTCATGGGACCCTCCAGAGATTTTTCGGCCAAAATAGCGCTGTATGTTATCCCCTCTTGAGCGCGGCTGTCAAGAAAAGGGCGGGACGAAAAAAGCCCCGGCCGGGGCCGGGGCTCATTGCAATGAAAAACATAATCAAACGGAATTCAAGGGGAGGAGGTTGACCAATTACGGGCCGGTCAATCCTCCTGCGGACTTTCCTTTGGGCCACCGGGACTCTTCGAAGCGTGGGAACCGCCCTGCCCCTTCTCGAGATCCTTCTTACCCGAGGAGAACTGGTAAACAAGTTCATCCTCTTTGACCATTCCCAACTCCCTGCGCGCAATGCTCTCGATGTGCCGACGATCGGAACGCAGCGCCTCGATCTCGCGGCGCAAGGCGTCGTTGGCCTCTTCCCCCCCCTGCACCTCACGTTGAAGGGCATCGCGCTGGCGACCGGCCTGCAGGGCCCGCAGGACCCCCTTGTCGCCGAACAGAGCCAACCCGATCAAAACCAGAACGAGAAGAACCGGAAAGAGGGACCATCTTTGGGGCAAAAGCGATTTCCAGGTGAATCCTGCCTCAGTCATGGGAACAAAAAAAAGGACCTCCTGAGCCCCGGGAAGCGGAGCCTGACTATTTTACCGAGACCAGATACCTGATCTTCTCGAGGGTCTTCTCACCGATCCCCTTGACATGGACCAGGTCATCGGGAGTCGCGAAATCCCCGTGCTCGGAGCGGTAGGCGACAATCCGCTCTGCCGTCACCTTGCCGATGCCCGGCAGGCTTTCCAGTTCTTCGGCGCCGGCGGCATTGACGTTGAGGGTCGCGATCGACTCAACGACCTCGGACTTCTGGGGGGCGGCGAAAGAAGCCGCCGGGCCGGCGAGAGCCGCCAGAAGCAACATAACACACATGCAGATCAGCTGTTTCATTTTTCTCCCTCCTGTGGATGAAAAGGTTGCCGGCAAATATTTGCCAGCGCTAATTGGTGAACTATAACTAATATAAGAAAGACCCAATGTCAACAAAAAAACCGCCATCCCACATCATGCGGTACGGCGGAACGAAAAGACACAACGGGGGAAAGACTGTCCTTATTCGAGGCCCTCTTCGTCCCCCTGGCTGAGTGTTCCCCCGAAACGGGCCACCTTGCCGAGCCCGGCCAGGGCGAAAGAGACAAGGTACTCCCTGTCCTCCAGACGATCCCGGATGCTCAGGCGGACGCTCCAGCACTGGGCCCGGAACTCCAGGTCGACAACGTTCTCCAGCCGGCGCCGCTCTTCCAGGTTGAAGCGGTGACGAAGGCCCAGGTAAAGAGGCTGGAGCCAGGTCAGCTCGAGCTTGCCGCCCAGGTACTCCAGGTCCTTCTCCCGATAACGGTATTCAAGGGACAGGGCATTTCCGGCCCCGTCCTGAAGCTTGCCCCGGGCATTCATATCGGTGAAGCCGCTGTTTTCAGAATAGGGGTTGAAGCGTCCGTCCAGATCGAGAAAACTCCAGCGGTTGGGACGCAGAATCAACTCTCCGCGCAGGGCGGAAAAGGGGCGCAAGTTATCCTGGGGGTTGAGAAGGTTCCTGCGGGACTCGCGCAGGTCATAATCCTGGGAGAGGCGCAGGTAGAAAACCTCGTGATAACGGGGCGCTCCGTCGGGGTCCTCGTAGCGGGCGGTGAGACGGTTGGTAATCCCGTAGCTGATGGTGTTCTCCGAGGCGATGTCGTCCACGGTGTCGAACTGGGGCAATCGACTCTGGTCGCTGGAGGGAATGTAGAGATAAAGGACGTCAGGCTCTACACTGTGCTGGAGCCTCTTTACGGTCTTCCATTCCGGGGCGTAGACACGAGAGAGGCGGGAGGAAAGGCGGGCGGAGACATCTGGCAATCCCTTGCGCTCGAAACCCGAGGAGGCCCAGTAGACCCGTTCCCTGTAGCCCACCTCGGGAACAAACTCGAGAACCCTTCCGGGCCGGAACACGGCGGACAGGGCCGGACGCAGGTCGAGCCTCTCTCCCCTCTCCCCCTCTTCGCGCCAAAAGTAGGTGCTTGCCCCGTCGAACTGAAGGTAAAGGGGTGTTTCCCCAAGGCGCCTGCGCACTTGGACCAGACGCACCTCGGGCAGACGCTGGAGGGTCTGGTCGCTGCCCTGTTCCAGATCCTTTGTGTATTTGAACTGACCGGCCAGGTTGAGCTTGGCCCAATGACGACTGGCATAGACCACAGACTGGGCCTGGTCGCGAGTATACTCCTCAGCCTCCTCGCCGAAATCCATAAAATAGTCCCGGCTGCTTACGTGCTCAACGTCGGCGGAAAACCAACCCTCTCCGGGCAACGGGCCGGAATGCTTCCACTCGAGGGCATACCGGGCCTTCTCCCCCTTGAGGCCGTTCACATGATAACCGTACAGGGTGCCGGCCCCCTCGTCCCCCTGAAGATAGCGGAACTCGAGGCCCTTCCCGACCCCCAGGTCGGAGAGGTAGTCGAGATAGAAGGTGGCATCCCGGTGCGGGCCGAAGGTCTTGTAGTAGGCCAGGGACAGGGAGGTCCCCCGCTTCTGGGAGTAGCCGTAGCGGGGCAGCAGAAACCCCGATTGCCGCTCCTGCTTGGCGGGGTAGATGAGATAGGGAACGTAAAGGACCGGTATGTCCCGCAGATACAAAAGCAGGTGCTTGGCCCGGGCGTAACCCTCGAGGGTGACGTTGAACTCGCCCGCTCCGAACTTCCAGGAGGGCACCGCGCCCTCGCAGGTGGTGAAGGTGCCCCGCCGGATGCGGTAGGTATCCTCCCCCAGCCGTTCGATGTCCTCCCCGGCGATGTGAAAATTGGAATCCCGGAGGGTCACCCGCCCTTGCTCAAGACGGCCGCTGCCGGACTCGAGATCGACGGTCAAGGCCTCCCCCTCCAGGACACCCTGGGGCTCGGCCAGGCGAACCCCGCCGCGGGCGGTCGCCGTCCCGGTGGCTGAGTTCCATTGCAATTGGTCGGCCTCGAGGGTGACAACCCCCTTCGTCAGGCGCACCTGCCCCGTCGCCTGGTAGGTCGAGGTACTCTCGTCGAGGGAGAGCTGGTCCGCCTCGAGGGTCACCGCCCCGCCCGCCTCCATGCCTTCGACCACTTCCAGGGCAGCGGCGTCCGCCACCGGAAGGGTCAACCCCAGCAGAAGGACAAGGCCGCCCGTTATGCTCCACAGCAAAAATCGCATCACACAGTCTCAGAAAGCCCCGCCGAAGGGGCGTAATCGTCTTTCGAAACCTCGCCGTCAGCGGCGCGACGGCGCAGGTGCTCCCGTGCCGCGGCCACAAGGAAGAGGGAGCCAGCCACCAGGACGACCTCCCCCTCGCCGCGCTCGGCCAGAGCCGCGTCCAGGGCCGCCTCTGGCGAGGCATAAACCTTCGCGGGAACCCCGGCCCGGGCCGCCTCCTCGGCCAGCCTCTGACGGGGGACCGTCTCCTCGGCCGGGGGCTCCGTGCAGTAGAGGGCGTCCACATGGGGCAGAACGGGACCGAGGATGTCCCCCACCTGGCGGACTCCCTTGATGCCCACCACCCAGCGCACCTTTGCCGCGCCGAGTTCGGCGAGGTATTCGGCCAGGGCCCGGGCTCCCCCCTCGTTGTGGGCGCCGTCGAGCAGCACATCCCGGCCATCCCGGCCATCCCACCATTCCAGCCGACCGGGCCAACGGACCCCCTCGACCCCGCCACGCAGGGCGGCCTCGGAAATTCGTTCGCCCTGCCGCCGCAGCACTTCGGCCGCCGCCAAGGCCAGGGCCAGATTCTGGCGCTGATGGGCGCCGGCCAGACCGGGATGCAGTCCGTCCATGGCGAGTTCGAGTCCCCGGTAGGCAAACCCGCCTGCGGCGGGACCGGATGTAAAATCCCGCCCCAGGAGATAGGCCGGAGCCTTTTGCCGGCGGGCCCGTTCCAGAAGGACCTCGAGCGCCGCGGGCTCCTGGCGCCCGAGAACGACGGGGATCCCCTCCTTGATGATGCCCGCCTTCTCTACGGCGATGGCGGCCAGGTCGGCCCCCAGGTGCTCGGCGTGGTCTCGGCAGATGGAGGTAATGACGCTCACTCGCGGCAAGACGGCATTGGTGGCGTCGAGACGCCCCCCCATCCCCACCTCGAGGACGGCGAAATCGACCTTCCGCTGCTGAAAGTGCCAGAGGGCCAGGGCGGTGGTGAACTCGAAAAATGTGGCGGGGATATCCGCGGCGCGCTCCCGGAGCATGTCGGTGAGCCGCGCCACCTCCTCTTCCGCGGCGGGGACGCCGTCTATTCGGATGCGCTCGGTGAAGGAATGCAGATGGGGGGAAGTGTAAAGACCGACCCGGCATCCCGCCTGCCGAAGAACCTCCGCCAGGCAGGCGCTGACCGATCCCTTGCCGTTTGTCCCCCCCACATGAACGATGCCGTAGCCCGACTCGGGATGCCCAAGGCGCTCAAGCAGGGCCCGGATGTTATCCAGGCCGAGCTTGATCCCGAACCGCTGAAGGCCGTAGAGGTATTCCAGGCTCTGCCGAAAATCCACCGCCTCAGGACTTGGTGAAAATGCGCAGGATCTGGGAAAGGCGGGCCTTCATCTCCTGGCGGGGGACGATCATGTCCACCATGCCGTGCTCCAGGAGATACTCCGAGCGCTGGAACCCTTCCGGCAATTTCTGGCGAATGGTCTGCTCAATGACCCGCGGGCCGGCGAAACCGATCAGGGCCCGGGGCTCGGCCATGTTGATGTCTCCGAGCATCGCGAAGCTGGCCGTCACTCCCCCCGTGGTGGGATCGGTGAGGACAGAGATGAAGGGAACCCCGAGTTTCTTGAGCTTAGCCAGGGCGGCGCTGGTCTTTGCCATCTGCATCAGGGAAAGGATGCTCTCCTGCATGCGGGCCCCCCCGGAGGAGGAAAAGACGATCACCGGAATCTTCTTCTCGATCCCCGCCTCGATGGCACGGGTGAGCTTCTCGCCGACCACCGACCCCATGCTCCCCCCCATGAAGGAGAAGTCGAACACCCCGACCGCAACCGGCATCCCCTCCCGGGTCCCCTCCCCGCAAATCACGGCGTCGCCGCCGCCGGCTTTTTTCACCGAGGCCTTGATCCGGTCCTTGTACTTCTTGGAGTCCTTGAAGTCGAGAAAGTCAACGGACTGCATGGCGGCGTCCATTTCCACGAAAGAGCCCTCGTCGAGCACCAGGGCGATGCGTTCACGGGCGTCAATGCGAAAGTGGTAGTCGCACTTGGGGCAGACCTTCAGGTTGCGCTCGATCTCCTTGGTGTAGATGATCTAGTTGCAGTTCTTGCACTTTGTCCAAACCCCTTCGGGCATCTGGACGTTTTTCTTTTCCGCGGGCGCGATGGGCGCCTTCTTTTTTTGAAACCAGCCCATATCGTAACCTCGTCTTTTAAAAATTTCGAGTCACCTCTTTGTGGTGGCCCGGTCAAAATACGCCCCACGATCGCTCCGGGGGCGGAACATGGTCCTTCACCGACAGGTCAAACTTCAGCGGGCATTGCCCGGGGAGAGATCAGTCACCCTTGCCGACGATGGCCTCCTTCAGGGATCGGACGAAACGCCCCACCTCGGGCAGCAATTGTGCCGAGGTGCCGTGTGCCTCGATGATCTTCACCAGGGCGCTGCCCACCACCACAGCATCGGCGAAGCTGGCCACCGCCGCGGCGTCGGCCGGAGTCGAGATCCCGAATCCCACGGCCACCGGAACCGGGCTCTGGGCCCTCAGCCGGCCGACTTCCTCGCCGATGGCGCCGGCATCGACCCGCTGGGCCCCGGTGACCCCCGTCATGGAGACGAAATAAAGGTATCCCTCGCTGACGGCGGCCAGGCGCGCCGCGCGCTCCGGCGGCGTGGTGGGGGCGAGCAGGGTGATCAAGTCGACTCCTTCGGCCTGCAGGGAACTGTGAATCTCCCCAGCTTCCTCGGGGGGAAGATCGACCAGCAGCAGGCCGTCCACGCCCGCCGCCGCGGCATCGGCGGCGAATCGCTCGGGGCCGTAACGGAACAAGGGATTGAAGTAACCCATCAGCACGATGGGAACGTTGGTGTGGAGGCGCACCCGGGCGATCATATCCAGGATCGCAGACAGGGTCGTCCCGGCCGCAAGAGCCCTCTCCGATGCCGCCTGGATGGTGGGGCCGTCGGCCATCGGGTCGGAGAAGGGAAATCCGAGCTCGATCAGGTCGGCCCCGTTCTCCACCAGGCTGTGGATAAGAGCCTCGGTGGTCGCCAGATCCGGGTCCCCGGCAGTCAGAAAAGGCACCAGTGCGGTCTCCCCCTCCTGGCGCAGTCTTTCAAAGATCGCTTTGATGCGTCCCATGCATTACCCTCTAGTCTAACTAAAAAATTTCAGCTTAATTGAAAAGGCCGTCCCGTTCAACCGCTTTCCGCCGCGGCCAACCGGCGAACCTGCGAGAGCAGGTCCAGAAACATCCCCTCGGTCATGCGACCCGTCTGGACATTATAGCGGCTCGTATGATAACTGGCCACCAACTGCGGCCCGCGAGCGGGCCGATAGCTGGCCCCGTGGGCAAAGGGGTAATCGGCGAGGCGGCCGATGACCCCCTGGGCCCGAAGCATGCGAAGGTAACTGGTAAAGGCCCCCTGTCCCAGGAGGATGACCACCCGCAGCCGGCAGAGGTGGTTCAGTTCCGCCTCCAGAAAGGGGCGGCAGTTCTCGAACTCGGCCAGCTCCGGCTTATTGCCAGGGGGGACGCACTTGACGGCGTTGCTGATATAAAGGTCCCGCAGCTGAAGGCCGTCGGCGGCGTCGTTTGCCTCAGCCTGGCTGGCATACCCGGCCCGGTGCAGCAGGGGGTACATAAAATCCCCGGCGCCGTCACCGGTAAAGGGCCGTCCGGTGCGATTGGCGCCATGAGCCCCGGGAGCCAGCCCGACCAGGCAGACCCTCGCCCGGGGATCTCCGAAACCGGGCACCGGCGCGTTCCAGTAGTCTTCCCGCCGATAGGCCCGCTTGGGCGCCAGGGTCTCGATATAGCGGACCAGGCGCGGGCACTTGCGGCACCCGTGAAGCCCGGGCAGGTCGGCCCCCAGCACTAAGGCGTCCCTCCCGAAACCGGCCCGCCGCCGTCGAGACGGAGCTCCAGGCGGGTCAGCACGGCGCGGTGGTACATGGCGAATTCCTCCTTGCCGGTGAGACCGGCCATGAAAGCCTGGGGCCCGTGAATAGTGCTCTTCAGCGTCACCCGGGTCTCCCCGCCGAGCGGTTCCAAATCAAGGGAGGTGCGGGTGAGGCTTCCCAAGACTCCGTCCCGCACCCATGACATCCGTCGCCCGGCAACAACCGCCTCGATCCGGGCCGGCCGCCTTTCAGGGGTCCCCTTGAGTACCAGTGCGAGGGCCGCGCCCGGCCGCCACCCGGACTCGAGACGTGCCTCCTCGACCCCAGGCCACCATGCGGGCCAGCGATCCACATCGGCAAGCACCGCCCAGACCGAAGCGGCCGGATGGGCAACGACCTGGCGGTTGTCCACTTCGAAGGACCTCTCCGCCGTAAACAGCATCATCGCCCCGAAGGCGATGCCGAGACACGCCAGCAGGCCGGCAAGCTTTTTCAGCATTCCGATCTCCCGGGCAATGGATCGCCCGGCCTGCCTTCGGCCCCCCTCGACGCCTTCACCGCGCCCCTTCTATTTCCTGTGACCGCCGCCGCTCGGCCGCCGGGGGGGACGGCGGCGCCTTCCCGCCCCGCCGGGCTTCTCCTGGCCGACCGGCTTCTTGAGCTTCTTACGGGGAGGAGATGTACGCTTGTAGTCCCAGAAAAAATCGTCGTCCTCGGGAAACGTGCTCGGGATCTTGCGCCCGATGAATTCCTCGATCTCGGGGAGGTGAAAGACCAGGTCCTCGTCGGCGAAACTGATCGCCTTGCCAAACGCCCCGGCCCGAGCGGTGCGCCCGATGCGATGCACATAGTCCTCCGAGTCCTGGGGCAGGTCGTAGTTGATGACGTGGGTGACCCCCTCGATGTGGATGCCCCGGGAGGCGACGTCGGTGGCCACCAGGAAGGTCAGCCGCCCGTCCTTGAAGTCCTGCAGGATGCGCATCCGCTTGTTCTGGGGGATGTCGCCGGAGATGACCGCGGCCTTGAACTCGTTGGCCTTGAGGCGATCGGTCAGGTGCTCGGCCTCGCGCTTGGTGTTGACGAAGACCAGCACCCGCTCGACCCCTTCCTCCTTCTTGAGGAGCCCGAGCAGCAGGGGGAACTTCTCGCGGCGTCCGGCGTGGTAGAGGACCTGCTCGACCCGCTCGGCGGTGACCTGCTCAGGTTCGATGCTGACCTTCTCGGCCAGGTCCATGAACTCGTAGGCGAGCTCCATCACCCGGTGGGAAAGGGTGGCGGAAAAAAGCATTGTCTGGCGCTTGTCGAAGGGGGGCAGTTTGCGCATGATGTAGCGCAGGTCCTTGATGAAGCCCATGTCGAACATGCGGTCGGCCTCGTCGATAACCAGCGCCTCGATGCGGTCGAAGGTGAAGACCCGCTGCTTGGCGTAGTCGATAAGCCGCCCCGGGGTCGCGACAATGACATCGACCCCGTCCTTCAGAGCCTGGCGCTGCTTGTCGTAGTCCATGCCGCCGAAGATCGCCTGCACCTTGAGGGGGCAGTGGGCGCCGAGCCCCTTGGCGTCCTCGCAGATCTGCACCACCAGCTCCCGGGTCGGCGCCATGACGAGAGCCCGGGGGTTGTTGCTGGTGCGCTTCCCGCTCTTGAGCAGGTGGGTAAAGAGTGAGATCAGAAAGGCGGCGGTTTTCCCGGTGCCGGTCTGGGCCTGGGCGGCCACGTCCTTGCCCGCCAGGGCCAGGGGAATCGATTGTTCCTGCACCGGGGTCAGGTCGGTGAAACCGACCTCCGAGACCCCCTTCAGGACCTCCGCAGGCAGGTTCAGTTCGGTGAATTTCATCTTTTCCTTTCATCTAGCAGGCTTCAGGATTCAGGAGGCGGGCTCAGACATCGTGAGCCCTCAGGATGACACCTGACAGCTGCCCCTGCGTCCTTTAAAGTTCCACCCCGATGGCCTCGGCCACGGTGTGGATGTCCTTGTCCCCACGCCCCGACAGACAGACGACCACAACGGCGTCCTTGCCAAGGGAGGGAGCGAGCTTCATTACCTGGGCCACCGCGTGGGCGCTCTCCAGAGCCGGGATGATCCCCTCCAGTTCGGTGAGCAGCCGAAAGGCGTCCAGGGCTTCGGCGTCAGTGACCGAGACGTATTCGGCGCGGCCGATCTCGTGCAGGTGTGCGTGCTCGGGGCCGACCCCCGGGTAGTCGAGGCCGGCGGAGATCGAATGGGCGTGCTCGATCTGCCCCTCGTCGTCCTGGAGCAGAAAAGTCTTGTTGCCGTGCAGCACCCCGACCTCGCCGGCGCCGATGCTGGCCGCGTGCTTGCCCGTGTCCACCCCGAGCCCTGCGGCCTCGACGCCGAGCAGACGCACCTCTTCGTCGTCGATAAAGGGGTAGAACATCCCCATAGCGTTGGAGCCGCCGCCGATGCAGGCCAGCGCCACGTCGGGCAGGCGCCCCTCGGCGGCCAGGATCTGCTCCCGGGTCTCCCGGCCGATGACCGCCTGAAAATCCCGCACCATCTCAGGATAAGGGTGAGGGCCCGCCACCGTACCGATGACGTAGAAGGTATCGCGCACGTGGGTGACCCAGTGGCGCAGGGCGTCGTTCATGGCGTCCTTGAGGGTCGCCGTGCCACTGGTCACCCCGTGGACCTTGGCCCCGAGCAGCTTCATGCGAAAGACGTTGAGGGCCTGGCGCCGGATGTCCTCGGTCCCCATGAAGACCTCGCACTCCATGCCGAACAGGGCCGCCACGGTGGCGGTGGCCACCCCGTGCTGGCCCGCGCCGGTTTCGGCGATCACCTTCTTCTTCCCCATCCGCCGCGCCAGCAGAGCCTGGCCGACGGTGTTGTTGACCTTGTGGGCCCCGGTGTGGTTGAGGTCCTCGCGCTTGAGGTAGATTTTGGCCCCGCCCAGGTGCCCGGACAGGCGCTCGGCATAGTACAGGGGGCTGGGCCGCCCGACGTAATGCTTCAGGTAGCCTTCGAACTCCTGCTGAAAACCGGGGTCCGCCTGCGCCTCGCGGTAAGCCTGCTCCAGTTCCTGAAGGGCCGGGATCAGCGTCTCGGCCACGTAGCGGCCGCCGAACTGGCCGAAGTGGCCCCGCGGGTCGGGATATCGGTACATGTCTACTCCGTCATCTTCTTGGCGTTGCGGATAAAAGCAGCCACCATGTCCTGGTCCTTGCGCCCCGGAGAGGATTCGACGCCGCTGGAGACGTCCACGCCGTAGGGCTGGACCGCCGATACGGCGGCCGCCACGTTGCCGGGGTTCAGCCCGCCGGCAAGGATGGTCCGGTGCTGTCGTGCGGCCAGAGCCGCCAGTTCCCAGCTGCAGGTCTCTCCCGTCCCGCCGTAGATGCCGGGGACCCAGGCGTCGAGAAGCAGGGCGCTGACCGGGAAGTCTTCGGCGCCCTCAAGGCTCGAGGCGTCCATCAGGCGCAGCGCCTTGACGGTCCGCGCACCGGCGACGCGGCAGGCATCAGGCCCCTCGTCGCCGTGCAGTTGCACCACGTCGAGCCCGCAGAACTCGACGGTCCGGCGCACCCGCTCGGGTTCCTCGTTGACGAACAGGCCCACCGTGGAGACGAAGGGGGGCAACTCGGCGATGATCGCCCGGGCCGCCTCGGGAGTGACATGCCGCGGACTCTTGGCGAAGAAGACGAAGCCGAGAGCGTCCGCCCCGCTGGCGGCTGCATTCAGGGCGTCTTCGACGTTGGTGATTCCGCAGATTTTGACCCTGACCACCTACTCCACCTTGGGCAGCTGGGCCAGCGACTCCTCGATCGCGGCCTCGGGGTAATCGTAGTCGGTGAGCAGATCGGCAAAGTAATCGTCGTAGGCGGCCATGTCGACGTGGCCGTGGCCCGAGAGGTTGAAGAGGATCGTCTTTTCCTTCCCCTCCTCCTTGGCCAGCAGCGCCTCGTCGACCGCTCCGCGGATGGCGTGACTCGACTCGGGCGCCGGGATGATCCCCTCGCTTCGGGAGAAGAGGACCGCCGCCTCGAAGCAGGCGAGCTGGTGCACCGCCTTGGCCTCGACGACGCCCGCATGGACCAGCTGCGAAACCAACGGCGAGGCGCCGTGGTAGCGCAGGCCCCCGGCGTGGATGCCGGGGGGCATGAAGTCGTGGCCGAGGGTGTACATCTTCGACACGGGGGCCATCTTGGCGGTGTCCCCGTAGTCGAAGGCATAGGTCCCGCGGGAGAGGGTCGGGCAGCTCGCCGGCTCCAGGGCCAACACCCGCACGTCCCTGCCGGCCGCCTTGTCGGAGATGAAGGGGAAGGCGATGCCGGCGAAGTTGGAGCCGCCTCCGTGGCAGCCGATGACGACGTCGGGATAGTCGCCGGCCAGGGCCATCTGCTCCTTGGTCTCCAGGCCGATGACTGTCTGGTGCAGGCAAACATGGTTGAGCACGCTTCCCAGGGCGTACCGGGTGTCCTCCCGGGTGGCGGCATCCTCCACCGCCTCGCTGATGGCGATGCCGAGGGAGCCGTTGCTCTCCGGGTCTTCGGCCAAAATCGCCCTGCCGGCGTTGGTGCGCTCTGACGGCGAGGCGATGACATCGGAGCCCCAGAGCTGCATCATGCTCTTGCGGTACGGCTTCTGTTTGAAGGAGACCTTGACCATGTAGACGGTGCACTCGAGGCCGAACATCTGGCAGGCCAGGGAGATGGACGAGCCCCACTGGCCGGCGCCGGTTTCGGTGGCGATGCGCTTCGTGCCAGCGACCTTGTTGTAGTAGGCCTGAGGTATGGCGCTGTTCGGCTTGTGGGATCCGGCCGGCGAGCCCCCTTCGTACTTGTAGTAGATCTTCGCCGGGGTGCCGAGGGCCTTCTCCAGACGATGGGCGCGGAAGAGGGGCGAGGGACGCCAGAGCCTGTAGATCTCGCGCACCTCCTCGGGAATCTCGATCCAGCGCTGGGTCGAGACCTCCTGCTCTATGAGACCCATCGGAAAGAGGGGCAGCAGGTCGTCCGGGGCGACCGGCTGCATGGTCCCGGGGTGGATGACCGGCGCCAGCGGGCCGGGCATGTCGGGGATGATGTTGTACCACTCTTTCGGGATCCGGTCTTCCGGCAGCAGAATCTTGGTGTCCATCGGTTCTCCTCTCCAAACCTGTCTGGCCCGAAAGGCCCTGAAAACAATGCCCTCTGGATGCCTGTGGCCCCTTTCGGTGGCCCGGCTTCCCCGAGACTAACCCTCTTCGCCCAGCAATTCCCGGAGCGTGCCCGCCACGTCGTCCTGCCGCATCAGGCTCTCGCCGACGAGAAAGGCGCCGGCTCCGGCCTTCTGGAGGCGCAGGATGTCTGACCGGCAGCCGATGCCGCTTTCGGAGACCACCAGGCGCGCGGCCGGGATGCGGGGCAGGAGCCTCTCGGTGGTCGCAAGGTCGGTGGCGAAGGTCCGCAGGTTGCGGTTGTTGATGCCGACAAGCTCCACCGGCACCCGCAGGGCGACCTCCAACTCCGCCTCGTCGTGAACTTCGAGAAGAACGTCCAGCCCCAGGTCCCGGGCCAGCCCGGCGAAGGCCTTCAGCTCACTCTCTTCCAGGGCCGCGGCGATAAGGAGCACCGCGTCGGCGCCGAAGGCCCTGGCCTCGACGATCTGGTAGGGATCGACGACGAAGTCCTTGCGCAGCAGGGGCAGCGGCACCTCCCGGCGAATCTGCCCCAGGTAGTCCAGGTCGCCAAAGAAGAATTTCCGGTCGGTGAGCACCGACAGGCAGGCCGCCCCCCCGGCGAGGTAACTGCGGGCGATGGCCACCGGGTCGAAATCGGCGCGGATGATCCCCTTGGAGGGGGAACCTTTCTTGACTTCGGCGATGACCGCTGTACCCCTGTCGGCCTGCCCGCGCAGGGCCGCCGCGAAGCCCCGTGTCGGCTCCAGGCCATCAAGGCGTCCCTCCAGTTCGGACAGGGGGGTACGGGCCTTGGCCTCGGCCACCTCAAAGCGCTTGTGTTCGAGAATGTCGTCGAGAATCATAATAAGAACCTGGCTGTAAGCTGCAAGCTGTAAGCTGCAAGTTTCAAGCTTACAGATTCCAGCTGATTTTATCCGTTCGTCACCCGGGCCAGCCCCTCGAGCCTGGCGAGAGCCTCGCCGCTGTCGATAGCCGAAGCTGCCCGCTCCAGGGCGGCGGGCAGGTCGGGCGCGAGGTCGGCTGCGACCAGGGCGAAAGCGCTGTTGAGCAGGACCACGTCCCTGCGCGGCCCCTTCTCCCCATCGAGGATCGCCCGGACGATGGCCGCGTTCCGGGTCGCATCGCCCCCCTGAAGGTCGGAAAGCTTGCAGCGGGTCAGGCCGAAGTCCTCCGGCTCCACGGTGGAGAGCGTCACCGCCCCGTCCCTGATCTCGCCGACCCGGGTCGGCCCGGTAAGGGTGACCTCGTCCATGCCGTCCATGCCGTGAACGACGAATCCCTTGCGACAGCCGAGTTCCACCAGGACGTTCGCCATGACCTCGACCAGATCCTCCTGGTAGACTCCCAGCACCTGCCGGTCGGCCCCGGCAGGATTGGTCAGGGGGCCGAGGATGTTGAAGACCGTGCGGATGCCGATCTCCCTGCGCGGCCCGATGGCGTGTCTCATCGCACCGTGCAGGGCCGGCGCGAAGAGAAAGCCGACCCCGACCTCGGCGATGCAGCGCTCCACCGTCTCCGGCGTCACGTTCAGGTTGACGCCCAGCTTCTCCAGCACGTCGGCGCTGCCGCAGGCCGAGGAGACGCTCCGGTTGCCGTGCTTGGCCACCTTGCCGCCGCAGGCTGCGACCACGAAGGCCACCGTGGTGGAGATGTTGAAGCTCTTGGTGCCGCTCCCCCCCGTCCCGCAGGTATCGAGGATCGTCTCCCGGTCGAGGTTGATGTCTTCCCGGTCGAGGTCGACCGCCTTGCCGACCCGGATCGGGGTGGCCCGGTCGCGCATCACCCGGGCGGCCCCGGTGATCTCGGCAACCGTCTCTCCCTTCATGCGCAGGGCGGTGATAAAGGCGCCGATCTGGGCGTCCGTCGCCTCGCCGCCCATGATCTGGTCCATGACCTCGATCATCTCCGCCTCGGAGAGATCCTGCTTCTCCACGATCCTGGCTGTCGCCTCTTTGATCATTCTACCCCCCGTATCCTGAATCGAGGAGCCAAAACCATATTTATCCTGGCTCCCGGCTCCTGACCCTACGTCATTTCAAGAAAATTCTTCAGCAACGCCTTCCCCTCGAGACTCAGGATCGACTCGGGGTGGAACTGCACCCCCCACACGGGCAACTCCCGGTGCTCGAAGCCCATGATTTCCTCCTCCTCCGTCCAGGCCGTGACCCGCAGGGATTCGGGGAGGCTCTCCCGCTCAACGATCAGGGAGTGGTAGCGGGTCGCCTCGAAGGGGTTGGACAGGCCCGCGAAGAGGCCCTTGCCGTCGTGGTGGATCGGGCTGGTCTTGCCGTGCATCAGGTTCGCGGCGCGCACCACGCGCCCGCCGAAGGCGTGGCCGATCGACTGGTGTCCAAGGCAGACCCCGAGGAGCGGGATTTTGCCCGCCAGACGCCGCACCGCCTCCACCGAGATTCCGGCCTCGGCGGGCGAGCAAGGTCCCGGCGAGACCACGAGGCGCCGCGGAGCCTTCTTCTCGATCTCCCCGACGCTGATCTTGTCGTTGCGGTGAACCTCCACCTCCGCTCCCAGTTCCCTCAGGTACTGAACCAGGTTGTAGGTGAAGGAGTCGTAGTTATCGATCATCAACAGCATCAGTCGAGTCCCTCACGCGCCATCTCGATGGCCTTGACCACCCCGCGGGCCTTGTTGAGGGTCTCCTCGTACTCCGCCTCGGGGTCCGAGTCGGCCACGATGCCGGCGCCGGCCTGCAGGTGGATCCTGTCGCCCTGAACCACCAGGGTGCGGATGGCGATGGCCATGTCCATGTTGCCGGAGAAGGAAAGGTAACCGACCGCCCCGCCGTAGACCTCCCGGCGGCACGGCTCGAGCTCGTCGATGATCTCCATTGCCCTCACCTTGGCGGCGCCGGAGAGGGTCCCCGCCGGGAAGGTGGCCCGAAAGACATCGATGGCGTCGCGCTCGGCGTCGAGGATTCCGCGGACGTTGGAGACGATGTGCATGACGTGGGAGTAGCGCTCGACGATCATCAGCTCGCTCACCTCCACGCTGCCGGTGTGGCACACCCTTCCGAGGTCGTTGCGCCCCAGGTCGACGAGCATGATGTGCTCGGCCCGCTCCTTGGGGTCGGCCAGCAGTTCCTGCTCCAGGCGCAGGTCCTCCTCGGAGGAGGCGCCCCTGGGCCGGGTCCCGGCGATGGGCCGCACCTCCACCCGGGTCCCCTCCTTGCGCACCAGCACCTCGGGGGAGGCGCCGACAACGAGGGTCTCCCCGAAGCGCAGGAAGAACATGTAGGGGGACGGGTTGATCGTGCGCAGGGCCCGGTAGATGTCATAGGGATCGACCCCGGCGAGGGGGCCGGAGAGTCGCTGGGAGAGAACCACCTGGATGATGTCACCGGCCCGGACGTACTCCTTGCACTTCTCCACGGCCTCCATGAAGCCGGCCTTGGAGAAGTTGGGTGTCAACTCGGGTTCGCCAACATCGGCGTCCCCCCCGAGACGGGGCAGAGGCAAGCGCAGTTGTGCGATGAGCGCCTCTATCTCCTCGGTCGCCCTCCGGTAGGCGCTCTCCGGGTCGTCCCCGTCGCGGAGGTGGACGTTGCAGACAACCTTGATCTTCTGGCGCATGTTGTCGAAGATCAGCAGTTTCTCGGTAAGGAGAAAACAGGCGTCGAAGGCGCCGATCTCCCGGGGGTTGGCATCGGGCAGGTCCTCGATGAAGCGAACCATGTCGTAGCCGAGGTAGCCGACGGCGCCCCCGAAGAAGCGGGGCAGCCCCTCGGTCTGAACCGGGCGGTAAGGCGCGAGAAAGGCGCGCAGTTCGTCGAGCGGGTCGGCGCACTCGCCTCCGGCGACGGCCCGGCCGTTTTCCAGGATCTCGAAATGGTTGTCCCTGCAGCGAAAGACCTTGCCGGGTCCGCTGCCCAGAAAGGAGAAACGGGCCCATTTCTCCCCCCCCTCGATACTTTCGAGGAGAAAGGAGGTCTCCCCGTCGTCGATCTTGCGGAAGGCGGAGACGGGTGTCTCCATGTCCGCGAGGATCTCCCTGTAAACGGGGATAAGGTTGCCCTTTTCGGTCAGGGCGACGAATTCTTGAAGGGTCGGGAAAACCATCGAAACTCCAGGCGCAAAAGTGCGTAAGGCTAGCACAAACGAACGGGAACCGTCAAGGTTGGCCGTCCCCCGTGTCGGGGCCGAAATCCCGGCCGAGACCACCGCCCGGAGGGCGCCGGGAGGGCCGAAAACGAAAAGAAGGCAAGGGAGCTGACCCCTTGCCTTCTCGTTCATCAAGAGTCCTGGGCTGAAGCAACTACTCGTCCGCCAACTCCAGGCCGATACTAACACCGGACAACTCGACCCCGGCGGGATCGAAGGCCTGAACCTCTTCGGCGGCAAAATCTTCGGCACCCACCTCGGCACCCATCACCAGGGCGAGCTCAACCGTCGCCACTTCACCCGAGCCGAGCCCCTCCAGGCTGAGCAGAAGCATGCTGATGGTCCCTTCCTCGGGGCCGTAAAAAGCGGCGGAAAAGGGATCGCTCCCGGCCACCATGGTCACCGCGGCCGCGCCCTCTCCGTCGAAGACCGCGAAGGCCTCTTCAGGGAGCACCAGAACTAACTGCAGACCGCCGACGCTGCCGGGGGGCAGATCCCCCGCCACGGAGAGGGTCAGGGTCGCCGGGACACGCCCCACCCAGGGCAGCCCGGTGCCCGCCGCGCTCGCAAGCCCGGTGGCGTTGGCCGGGTTCTCAGGATCGAGCAGTGCTGCGGCCGCCGCGTCGAACCCGGCCAGGGTCGCGGCGCTAAGAACCCCCTCGGCGGCCAGTTCATCGGCCAGCTCGGCAAGGAGGACATCGAAGTCCAGGTTCCAGTCGAAGGCGAGCTGGGAGAGGGTCGCCAGAGTCAGGGCGTAGTCGACCTCGTCCTCGCTGGCGCCAGCCAGGGCGGCGGCCACCGGAGCGACCGGCGCCGTCGTCACGAGATCGAAGCCGAAGACCTCGGAGAGCTGTTCGGAGGCCTCCGCGACCGTCCCGGCGGAGAGGCCAGCGACCTCGGCGACCCGCACCGCCAGCTCGGTAAGCCCGCTCACATGCAGGGTGACATCCCCGCTGGCCGCCGGGTGGACCGCACGGAGGGGGGCGTCCTCGGGGATGCTCAACGTCTGGCCGCTCCCCTCGTCGAGGTAGCTGCCGCCGCTCGCCTCGGCCAGGATCGGGCCTTCGTAGTCAGTGAGTTCAGCGAGGTAGGCGCCGCCTTGGTCGGTGGTCGCCTCGGCGAGCAACTCCCCCTTCGCGCCCGTCTCCTCCATGGCGTAGATCGCCACGGTCGCGCCGGCCACGGGGCCCTTGGAGACGGTGCCGGTGACGGTGGAGACAACCCCGTCTCCGGAGCCGTCTCCGTCCCCGCCCCCTCCCCCCCCGCCCCCACAAGCGGTGAGGAGGGAGATGCAGAGAAGGATCATGAGGGTCAGCAGCTTTTTCATTCCTTTATGCTTCATGGCGTGGCGTCCTTGTCGTGTCGATTCGTTGCATAGCGAACCTCGGGGCTCATTTCATTCCATCCCGGGGTCAGGAGTCAAAAGGCGGGTCAATGCCAAGAATGACCTTGCGGATTATTATCATATCCAGAGTCGTTATCACTCCGTCGTCGTTGACGTCTGCTGCGACCTTCTGCCGCTCGGTCAGGGTATCGACGCCAAGAATAAATTTCGAGATGAGGATCAGATCCCAGGTCGTAAGCTGACCGTTGCCGTCGATGTCGCCGAGAGGCGGCGGGTCGAAGATGACGTTGCGCACCGCGCTGACGGTCTCCCCGGAGGCGTCCGTCCCGGTGACGACGACGGCGTAGGTCCCCTTCTCGGCGAAGGTCAACGCCTGGGTGAAGGCCCCCTCGCCGTTCAGCGCCGGCGTGAAGGTCTCCTCGCCGAGGGCGATGGCCACAGAGGCCGGATCGGGGCTGTCGAAGACCCCCTTCAGGGCCAGGTTCTTGCCGTAAGCGATCCGGTCCTGCGCCGGTTCGGTGATCGTCAGGCTGAGCTGGTTCTCTCCCAGGGTGACCGTGCGCTTGGCGACGCTAGCCTTGTCGCCGGCTACCGCTACGACCCCGATGGTGTTCAGCACCGGCTTCAGGGTAACGGAGGCGGCGAAGGCCTCCCCGTCGCGCTCGGCCAGCAGCGGATCGCCGCCGTTGAGGGCGACGCTGACCGTCGCGCCGGCATCGGCGGTGCCGGTCACAGTGAGGGTCGCGCCGTCGACCACGCTGCCGTCGGCCGGTGCGGTGACGGCCAGCTTCGGCGCGCCGGTGTCCCGGCTGACGCTGAAGGTCTCCGTCGTCGCCCGGTCGACCGCATCGGTGGCGACCACGATGACCTCGTTGGCGCCCACCTTCAGGGCGACCGCGGTGCTGAAGCTGCCGCCGGTGCCGACGGGAACCGTCTCGCCGTTGACGGTCAGGCTCTTCACCCCCACATCGTCGGTGACGATCCCCGAGACGTTGAGGACTTCCTCGGTGGTGACGACGCCGACCAGGGTCGAAAGGACAATAACCGGGGAATCGGTGTCGATGGTAAAGACCGCCTCCTGCGTGTCGCTCCGGTTGCCGTCGGCGTCCTCGGCGGCATAGCGCAGGGTCAGGCTCTCCTCGATGGTGAGCGCGGCGCCATAGGGTGTCGTCGGAGCGCCGCCGTCGAGGCTGTAGGTGATGGTCGGGTTGGGGTCCTCGTTGTCCTCGGCGGTCAGGACCACGCTCACTTCGTCCTTGAAGACTCCGCCTGCCGGATCTGCGGCGACGGTCGGGGGGTTGCCGTCGACGACGGTGACGATCACCTCGAAAGGCGAACTCGCGGTGGTGCCGTCATGGACGGCCACGGAGACCCTCAGGGTGCCGAAATAACTGTTGGCGGCGGTGACCGTGTTGCCGTTGACGGTATAGTGCAGTCCGGGCCGAACCCCGAGGGTGAAGACGGTGTCGTCGGGGTCAACCACGTCAAGGTCGGAAATATCGAAGGTGAAGCTGCCGCCCTGGGGTACGGTGAAAGCGGCGTTCTGCCCGGTGATGACTGGCGGGTCGTTGACGGCGGCAACGGTGATGCTCGCCGTGGCGCTGTCGGTCGCCTTCCCGTCGCTGTTCGTATAGGAGAAGGTGTCGGAGCCGTTGTAGTTGGGCGCAGGGGTATAGGTGACGGTGCGGTTCCCGTTGTCGGTCACGCGACCGTGGGCAGGGTTGGTGACCGCCACGATGGTCAGGACGTCGCCGTCCACGTCAAAGTCGTTACCCAGGGGCGAAAAGGTGATGCTGTTGTCCTCCCGGATGGAGATGCCGTCGTCCGTCGCCACCGGCGCGTCGTTGACCGCGGTGATGGTCACGGTGCCGCTCTGCTCGCCACACTCCTCGGGGGTGCCGCCGTCGCAGACCCGGATCGAAACCAGGCAGTCGGTCGCCGGGGCGTCTCCGGGGGTGAAGGCGTAGCTGCCGGCGGCGAAGGCGCCGCCGCAGGTGTCGGCGGCGAGGACGCTCCAGGTCGTGCCGTGCCCGTCGGGATCGGTGACGGCCGGCGTGTAGCTGTATTCCACGTTCTCCGTCGCCGCGGCCGGAGGCGCGCTGTCGATGGTCGGCGCGTCATTGACCGCGGTGATGGTCACCGCGCCGCTCTGCTCGGCGCACTCCTCGGGGGTGCCGCCGTCGCAGACCCGGATCGAAACCAGGCAGTCGGCCGCCGGGTCGTCTCCGGGGGTGAAGGCGTAGCTGCCGGCGGCGAAGGCGCCGCCGCAAGTGTCGTCGCCAAGCACGCTCCAGTTCGCCCCCGGCCCGTCGGGGTCGGTGACGGCCGGCGTGTAGCTGTATTCCACGTTCTCCGTCGCCGCGGCCGGCACAGCGCTGCCGATGATCGGGGCGTCGTTGACCGCGGTGATGGTCACCGCGGCGCTCTGCTCGGCGCACTCCTCGGGAGTGCCGCCGTCACAGACCTGCACCGACACGACGCAGTCGGCCGGCGGGTCGTCGCCGGGGGTGAAGGCGTAGATACCGGCGGCGAAGGCGCCGCCGCAGGTGTCCGCGGCGAGGACGCTCCAGGTCGCCCCCGGCCCGTCGGGATCGGTGACGGCCGGCGTGTAGCTGTATTCCACGTTCTCCGTCGCCGCGGCCGGAACGGCGCTGTCGATGGTCGGCGCGTCGTTAACCTCGGTCAGGTTCACGACGGCGGTCTGGGCCGCAGAGGTGTTGACCCCGTCGGAGACGGTCAGGGAGACGGTCAGACTGGGGTTGCTCTCGTAGTCGAGGTCGCCCGGATCGTTGACGGTGATGGCGCCCGTCGCCGGGTCGATGGCGAAGGCCAGATCGCTGTCGCCGTCCGGGTTGGGGTTGACGGTGATCGCCCAGCCCTGGAAGGTCGTGGGGCTGGTGTCGCCGTCGGTGGCGGCGGCGGTGCCGACGGCTGTCGCCTGCGGGCTGTTCTCCGGCACCGTGAAGGTCTGGGCCGCGGTCACCTCCGGGGCGACGTCGTTGACGTCGGTGATGTTGACGGTAAGCGTCTCGGGAGCCGAGGTGTTGGCGCCGTCGGAGACGGTCACCGAGACGGTCAGGCTGGCGTTCGTCTCCCGGTCGAGGTCGCCGGCGTCGTTGACGGTGATCGCGCCGGTCGCAGGATCGATGGCGAAGGCAAGGTCGGCGTCACCGTCCGGGTTGGCGTTGGTGGTGATGGTCCAGGCCTGGAAAGTCGTGCCGGCGTCGCCGTCGGTGGCGGCGGCGGTGCCGACGGAGGTCGTCGCCGCGCTGTTCTCGGCCACGCTGAAGGACTGTGCGGCGGTCACCACCGGGGTCTCGTCGTCGTCCAGGTTGGTCGCCGGAACGTCGGAGGGATCGACGGTGTTGTATTTCCCGTCGGTCGAGACGGCTGCGGCAAGGACGACCGTGTAGTCCACGTCGCCGTCGTCGAGGTCGTCGTCCGCCCCGGTGACGGTCACGGTCTGGGGGGAAAGGGCGTTGGCCGGGGTGAAGATCAGGCTCGTCGGGGAGACCGTCCCCTCGGCCGTGTTGGAACTCGACACCGCCACGGTCACGTTCGCCGTCGGGACCGTGTCCAGGACCACGGTGAAGGTCGCTGTCGTGCCGTCCTCTGCGGTGTCGCCGGAGACGGCTCCGACGGTGATCCCGGCGGTGTCGTCGTCGAGGTTGGTCACCGCCACGTCGTCCGGGTCGAGAGTATTGTAGTCCGTATCAGACGAGGAGGCCGCGGCGAGGACGACCGTGTAGGCCGTGTCGTCGTCGTCCACGGTGTCGTCGACCCCGGTGACCGTCACGGTCTGGGGGGTGAGGGCGTTGGTCGGGGTGAAGGTCAGGCTCGCCGGTAAGACCGTCCCCTCCGAGGTGTCAGAGCTCGACACCGCCACGGTCACCTCCGCCGTCGGGGTCGTGCCGAGGACCACAGTGAAGGTCGCCGTCGTGCCGTCCTCTTTGGTATCGCCGGAGACGGCGCTCGCGACGATTTCGATGATTTCGTCGTCGACGTTGGCCAGCTCCACATCGGCGGTGTCCCGCCCGGAGAAGGCCGTGTCTGCCGAGACCGCAGGGGCCGTCACGATCGTGAAGGCCACGTCGCCGTCATCGACGGTGTCGTCCACGCCGGTCACGGTCACCGTCTGGGGGGTTTCCCAGTTCGCAGGAGTGAAGGTCAGCTCCGCGGGGGAGACGATCCCCTCGGAGAGGTCCGAGCTCGACAGGGCGATGCTCACGTCCGCCGTCGGCGCCTGGCCGAGGACCACGGTGAAGGTCGCCTGGGTGCCGTCCTCGGCGGTGTCGCCGGAGACGGGGCCGACGGTGATGAGCTCTGCGGCGGCGTCCCGGTTGGTCAACCCCACGTCGGCGGGGTCGATCCCGGCGTAGGCCGCATCAAGCGAGACCGCCGGGGCGAGGATCACCTTGTAATCGATGTTGCCGTCATCGAGGGCGTCGGCCACCCCGGTCACGGTCACCGTCTGGGGGGTGTCCCAGTTGCTGGAGGTGAAGGTCAAGGTCGCCTTGTCGACGGTCCCCTCGGTCAGGTCGTTGCTCGTCACCCCGATCGTCACGTCCTCAGAGGGCGCGGTGTCGAGAACCACGGTGAAGGTCGCCGTCGCGCCCTCCTCCGAGGTGTCCCCGGAGATTGCGCCGACGGAGATCCCCGGCATGAGGCCGGGCGCTTCGTCGTCGACGTTGGTCACGAGAACGTCGGCGGGGTCGATCCCGCCGTAAGCCGGATCCATGGAAACCGCCGGGGCGAGGATGATCGTGTAGGCTACGTCCCCGTCGGCAATGGCATCGTCTGCGCCGGTCACGGTCACTGTCTGGGAAGTGGACCAGTCGGCGGCGGTGAAGGTCAACTCTTCCGGGGAGACCGTCCCCTCGGTGGTGTCCGAGCTCGTCACGCCAATGGTCACGGGCTCCGTCGGCGCGGTGTCGAGGGCCACGGTGAAGGTCGCCGTCGTGCCGTCTTCCCCGGTGTCGCCGGTGATGGGAGTGAGGGTGACCCCGGACAGCTCGTTGTCCTGGTTAGTCACGGTGACGTCCGGAAGGAATAAATTGTCGTAGTTCGCATCGCCCGAGGCGGCCGTGAGCGTGAGGGTGTAGGTCACGTCGCCGTCGAGGACATCGTCGTCCACCCCGGTCACGGTCACCGTCTGGGGGACGGTCCCGTTCCCGGGGGTGAAGGTCAGCTCCGTCGGTAAGACCGTCCCCTCTGTGGGGTCCGAACTCGCGATGGTGATGGTCACGTCCGCCGTCGGCGCCGAGTCGAGGACCACGGTGAAGTCAGTGCCGAGGAAGGGGTTCTCAGTGGTGCCCCAGGCATTGTTAAGGAAAGTCAGCCTCACGGCGGAGCCCGGCTCGCTCCCTTCGCCGGAGGCGTCCGCAATTATGCCGAAAGTCCCGTTCCCCAGGGTGACCCCGGCCACTTCGTCGTCGGCGTTGGTCACCGAGACGTCGTCGGGGTCGATGCCGGCGTAGGCATTGTCGTCGGAGACCGCCGGGTCGAGGCGCACGTCGTAGGTCACGTCCCCGTCCTTGAAGGTATCGTCCACCCCGGTCACCGTCACCTCCCGTGGGGTGTCCCAGTTCTCGGGGGTGAAGGTCAGGCTCGGGACGTCGACCGTCCCCTCGCTGGTGTCGAGGCTGGTCACGGCCACGGTCACCTCGGCGGAGGGCTCGGTGTCGAGGACGACGGTGAAGGTCGCCGAAGTGCCTCCCTCGGAGGTGTCGCCGGAAAGGGCGCCCACCGTGATGCCGGGGAAGGGCTCGTTGTCGAGGTTGTTCACCGCCACCTCGGCGGGGTCAATGGCGGCATAGACAACATCGGTCGATCCGCCCGGATCGAGGACGATGGTGTAAACCCGCTTGCCGTCGGAGAGGGCGTCGTCTACCCCGGTCACGATCACCGTCTTGGGGATGTCCCAGTCATCGCTGGTAAAGGTCAGCTGCGAGACGTCGACGGTCCCCTCGGAGAGGTCGGAACTCGACACGTCGATGGTCACGGCCGCCGTCGGGGCGACCTTGAGCACCACGGTGAACTCCGCCGTCACCCCGTCCTAGGTGGTGTCTCCGGAGATCTCCCCCACCACGATTCCGGGCACATCGTCGTCCAGGTTCGTCACGGTCACGTCGAGGGGGTCGAAATCGGCGAGGGGCTCAGTAACAAACTGGCCAAATGGGGCAACCAGCGGTTCAGTGACCACGGTGAACGCCACGTCGCCGTCGACCTCGAAATCGTCGACCCCCGTTACGGTCACGGTCTGGGGCCTGTTCCAGTTGCCAGTGGAGAAGATCAGGACCTCCGGGGAGACCGTCCCCTCGGCGGGGTCCGAGCTCGACAGGTTGAGGTCCAATCGAATGGCGGGGCTCTCGGTCAGCACCACGGTAAAGGTCGCGCTGGTGCCGTCCTCCCCGACAGTCAGGGAAAGGGGGGTGATCACGACCGGGTTCGCCTCGTCGTCGAGGTTGGTCACAGCCACGTCGTCCGGGTCGAGGTCGTTGTAGTCCGGGTCGTCCGCGCTCGCCGGGCCGAGGTCGACCGTGTAGGCGACGTCGCCGTCGACCTCGGCATCGTCCAAACCGGTCACGGTCACCGTCTGGGGGACATTCCAATCAGCATCGGAAAAGGTCAGGGAGGTGACGTCACCCAGGTCCCCCTCGGTCGTGTCCGAAACGGAGAGGGGAATCTCCACCACGCACCCCGGGTGAGCCTGGAGCCTCTGCGGCGCCCTCGCACTCATGTTAACCGGCACGGGATCGCACACCGGCGCCTTGCTCAGCACCACGGTGAAGGTCGCCGCGGTGCCGTCCTCGGCGGTGTCTCCGGAGATGGCGCTGACCCGGATTGCTGCGGTCTCGTCGTCGCGGTTTACCACGGTGACATCGCCGGGATTCCGGCCGTCGTAGGCCGGATCACCGGAGACGGTCACGGCGGTCACGATGGTGAACTCCACGTCGCCGTCGGCCTCTGCGTCGTCCACCCCGGTCACGGTCACCGTCTGGGGGGCGTCCCAGTCGCTGGAAGTAAAGGTCAGGCTCGCCGGGGCGACCGTCCCCTCGGACAGGTCGGAACTCGACAGGCCGACGAACACGTCCGCCGTCGGCTCCTGGCCGAGGACCACCTCGAAGGTCGCCGCCGTGCCGTCCTCGGCGGTGTCGCCCGAGACGGGCCCGAGAAGGACCACCGGCGCGCCGACGTCGATGTTGGTCAGCTCAACGGAGACGGGGGCCACCTCGCTGTAGGACGTGTCGGAGGGCACGTTGTCCGTGTTAGGCCCGACTGACACCGTGACCGAGTAGGTCACGTCCCCGTCGACCATGTTGTCGTTGAATCCGGTCACGGTCACCGTCTGGGGGGTGTCCCAGTCACTCGGTGTGAAGGTCAGCAGGGCGGGGGAGGCCACCCCCTCGGTGGGGTCCGTGCTGGCGACGGTCAGGTAGACATTTCCGCCAAAAGTCGGCGCCGCGTCGAGAACGACGGTGAAGGTTGCGGTCGTGCCGTCCTCGCCGGTCTCCAGCCCGGAGGCGGGATCCACGGTGATCCCCGCAACCTGGCCGGTCGTGACGGCCAGGGCCGCCCCGCAGGGGGCCAGCAGCAGTCCGAAAGCGACCAGCAGAGCGAACAGCGGCAGGCACAGGGTCAGGCGGCGCGACGTGTCTGTCTTCAACATCGGATGTTCTCCTCCTCGAGGGGCAGAGCGGGGATGTATATGTCCATACCAGTGAGCATTGCGTTTTCCTCCCGGCCCCAGGCAAGGTCGCATGGGGTGGATGGAAGGACCTGTCCCTCCCTGGGACAGGAAGCCACGGCCGTTTCCGGCGCAGGGGCGATCCACCAGGGATCACGGGCCTTTATTGAGGGTCGCTTTGAATAAGGGAAGGGGTTTATCCCACCGAAGGGGGGACAGGGTTTCCTCCATAAATCCAAGCATTCCCAAAACAGGTCAAATCAAAAAGCATTAAAGTGGGTCATTATTATCAGAATTAAACGACGTTTTCAAATCATTTCCTTGACCAGCATCAATCTTCCGCTTTTGCCTAACGGACTTCCCTCTCCCCGGGGGAGAGAGTCAAGGCGGGGGCGGCGGCATCATCGCCCCCGAGCCCCCCTCGTCCGGCCTTCGACCAGTGTCTCCCCCGGGAAGAAGGGAGCAGAAGATCAGTGCTCACCTGAAAACATTTAAGCGGGTCGCCCCAACCGCCCCAGGACGGGGCGGCCGAAACGGCCGGAGGACCATCGCCTCGCCTTGAGGGTTGAAGACCCTTTGGCCCTCAAGTCCCCCCAATACAAAAAGGGCAGGAAGCTGCGCTTCCTGCCCTTAAATCGCTCTGTCCGGGGTTGTCTCCGGTGTTACTCTTCTTTCTTGTCCTCGGCTTCGGCGGCGGGGGCCTCTTCGGCGGCAGCCTCCTCGACCGGGGCCTCTTCGACGACCGGTGCGGGAGCCGCGGCCTTGGCCGGCGCGGGAGCCTTCTTCTTCGGCTTTGCGGTGAACTCCTCTTCGACCAGTTCGATCAGGGAGAGGGAGGCGTTGTCGCCGGCGCGGTGACCCAGCTTGATGATGCGGGTGTAGCCGCCGGGGCGATCCTTGTAGCGGGGAGCCACCATTTCGAAGAGCTTGCCGACGACCTTGCGGTCCATGATCACCTGCAGGGCCTGGCGGCGGGCATGGAGGTCGCCGCGCTTGCCGAGGGTAATCATCTTCTCGGCGAGCTTGCGCAGTTCCTTGGCCCGGGCGTCGGTGGTCTTGATCTGCCCGAGATAGAGCAGGGAGGTGACCATGTTCCGCATCATGGCTTTGCTGTGACTGGAGTTGCGGCCGAGCCGTCTTCCGGATTTATTGTGGCGCATCTTGTTCTGGTCCTTTCTCTCTCTATCCTATCGAAGAGCAGGTCGATCAGATATCGTCCTGGCCTTTCTGAATAATCTTGAGGTACTCGGGGTCGGGGAAATTTTCGAGTTTCATCCCCAGGGTCAGGCCCATCTCGGCGAGAATGTCCTTGATCTCGTTGAGGGACTTGCGACCGAAGTTCTGGGTTTTGAGCATTTCCGCCTCGCTCCGCTGCACCAGATCGCCGATCAGCCTGATGTCGGCATTCTTGAGACAGTTGGCGCTGCGCACCGAAAGCTCGAGTTCCTCAACACTGCGATAAAGGTTCTCGTTGATCTTGCGCGCCTCTTCGGCGGCCTCCTCTTCGGCCGGCTCGCCTTCTTCATCGAAGTTGATGAAGATCTGAAGCTGGTCCTTGAGGATTTTAGCGGCGAAGGCCACGGCGTCGTCGGGGCGCACACTCCCGTCGGTGACAAGCTCGAGGTTGAGTTTGTCGTAGTCGGTAATCTGCCCGACGCGGGCGTTGGTCACCGTGAAGTTGACCTTCCTGATGGGCGAGAAGATGGAGTCGATGGGGATGGTCCCCACCGGGGCCTTCTCGTCCCGGTTGCGCTCGGCGGCAACGTAACCCTTGCCGAGGGCCACGACCATGTCCATCTCCACATCGGCCTCGGCGGAGCAGGTCGCGATGTGCAGGTCGGGATTGAGAATCTCGACGTGGGGATCGGTCATGATGTCCCCGGCGGTGATGACCCCGGCGCCCTTCTTGACGATGCGGACGTTGCGCTGGTCCTGCCCGTGCAGCTTGATCAGAACGCTCTTGAGGTTGAGGATGATGTCAGTGACATCCTCGGTCACACCCGGGATGGTGGAGAACTCGTGGAGCACGCCCTTGATGCGCACCGAGGTGATGGCGCCACCCTGCAGCGAAGAGAGCAACACCCGGCGCAGACCGTTGCCCAAGGTTGTGCCGAAGCCGCGCTCGAAAGGCTCGGCGTAGAACTTGCCGAAGGTGTCGGTCAGGGTATCGGTATCAACCTGGAGGCGCTTGGGCTTGATCAGGTCTCTCCAGTTTTTGTACATTCGGTCTCCCTCCGTGGTTGTGGTTTCGCCGACTGCTCCCTAGGCTACTTGGAGTAGAGCTCGACGATGAGGTGTTCCTGGAAGGCCGGAGTGGTCATCTCAGCGCGCACCGGCAGGGTCTTGACGGTTCCCTTGAAGGCGGTCCGGTCAAGCTCCACCCAGGAGGGAACGCCCCGCCGCATGACCCCGTCGAGGGCCTCGTTGATGCGGGCCACCTTCTGGCTCTTCTCACGCAGTTCAACGGTATCCCCGGGACGCACAAGATAGGAGGGGACGTTGACCTTGCGCCCGTTGACCAGGAAGTGCCCCTGGCGGACCAGCATGCGGGATTCGGCGCGGGAGGTGCCGAAACCGGTGCGGTAGATGATGCTGTCGAGGCGCCGCTCGAGAAGGACCAGCAGGTTCTCGCCGGTGACCCCCTTCATGCGGTCGGCCTTCTGGAAGTAGCTGCGGAACTGTTTCTCCAGCAGGCCGTAGGTGCGCTTCACGCGCTGCTTCTCGCGCAACTGGGTGCCGTAATCGGACACCTTGATGCGGCCCTGGCCGTGCTGGCCGGGCGCGTAGTTGCGCCGCTCGACGGCACACTTATCGGTATAGCATCTGTCCCCTTTCAGGAACAGCTTCATGTTCTCCCTCCGGCACTGCCGGCAGACGGGACCACTATATCTAGCCAACGTTCTTCCTCCTTATGGGGTTAGACTCTTCTGCGCTTGGGCGGGCGGCAGCCGTTGTGAGGAATCGGGGTGACATCCTTGATCACGCTGATGCCGAGGCCGACTGAGGACAAAGCGCGCAGCGCCGACTCGCGACCGGAACCCGGTCCTTTGACCCGAACCTCTACGGAGCGCATGCCGTGCTCTTGCGCCCGCTTGGCGGCATCCTCGGCGGCCATCTGGGCGGCGAAGGGGGTGCTCTTGCGCGAGCCCTTGAAACCCTTGCCCCCGGCAGTAGCCCAGGAGATCACGTTGCCGTTAACGTCGGTAATGGTGATAATGGTGTTGTTAAAGGTCGCCTGGATGTGGGCGATCCCATTGGCGACGTTCTTCTTTTCCGTCTTTTTCCTAACGACTCTTTTGCCTGGCTTAGCCATCGTTCCTCCAATTATTTCTTCTTACCGGCCACGGTTTTGCGGGGTCCCTTGCGGGTACGGGCGTTGGTCTTCGTCTTCTGCCCCCGCACCGGCAGCCCGCTGCGATGGCGCAGCCCGCGATAGGCGCCGAGGTCCATCAGTCGCTTGATGTTCATGGAAATCTCGCGACGCAGATCGCCCTCGACCTTCTCTTCCCGGTCGATGATCTCGCGGATCTTGGCGACTTCGGCCTCGGTCAGATCGTCCGACCGGGTGCTCCGGTCGACCCCGGCTTTTCCCAGAATGCTCTGAGACGAGGAGCGTCCGATGCCATAGATATAGGTAAGTGCAATCTCTATCCGCTTATTCCTCGGTAAATCGATACCTGCAATGCGTGCCAATGTCTGATCCTCCTAATCCCGTTATCCCTGTCTCTGCTTATGCTTGGGGTTTTCACAGATGATCCGGACGATCCCCTTGCGCTTGATGACCTTGCACTTGTCGCAGATGGCCTTGACCGAAGCTCGGACTTTCATGGATGCGTTCCTTTGCGTGAAGCGATGAATTTGACCTTGAAAACAAAATAAAAACCTCGCCGGACCGGCCCCGCAGAGCGTAAGCCCGGAAATTCTATCAACCCAGGGTCAGGATCTCGGGCCCCGCCTCGGTAACGGCCACAGTGTGCTCGAAGTGGGCCGAAGCCTTTCCGTCGAGGGTCACCGCGGTCCAGCCGTCCTTGAGTATCTTGACCCCCGGCCCGCCGGCGTTGATCATCGGCTCGATGGCCAGGGTCATTCCGGCCTTGAGCCGTGGCCCCTGACCCGCAGGGCCGAAGTTGGGGATCTGCGGCGCCTCGTGGAGTTGCCGACCGATGCCGTGGCCGACAAACTCGCGGACCACGCTGAACCCTTCTTTCTCCGCGTGGCTCTGAACCGCGTGGGAAATGTCGCTGAGCCTGCCGCCGACGACCGCCGCAGCGATAGCCTTTTGGAGCGATTCCTCAGTGACCCGCAGCAGATGCTGCTTGTCGCGGTCGATGTAGCCGACCGGAAGGGTCACGGCCGCGTCGCCGTAAAACCCCTTGTAGATCACCCCGAAGTCGATGCTCAGGATGTCCCCCTCGCGCAGGGGCTGCTCATTCGCGAACCCGTGAACCACCTGCTCGTTAGGCGAGGAACAGATGGTAAACGGAAACCCACCGTATCCCTTGAATGCCGGCTTGGCCTTGCGCCTGATGCATTCGGCTTCGGCAATCCGGTCCAGCTCGGCAGTGGTAACGCCGGGCGCCACCCTCTCCCGGAGGATCTCCAGAATCTCAGCGACCATCCCCCCGGCGTCCCGCATGCGATCGATTTCTTCGCGGGACTTGAGAACGATCACCTCAGCTGGCCTGGAGGGCCGACAGGAGTTTTTCCTGAACGGAACCGATCTCCTGCATGCCGTCGATGCACGTCAGCAGCCCCCCCTCGCCGTAGTAGGCGATAAGTGGCGCGGTCTGCTCATCATAAACATGAAGACGCTTTCGAATTGTCGACTCCTGATCATCATCGCGCTGAATCAGGTCACCGCCGCAGCTGTCGCACTTGCCCTCCTCGGCAGGAGGGTCGAACTTGACATGGAAACCCTGTCCGCACTCGCGGCAAGTCCGCCGACCGGTCAGTCGTTCGACCAGGGCCTCGGCGTCAACCTCCAGAGCGAGAACCGCGTCGAGATCCTTGTCGAGGTCCTGAAGCGTGCCCTTGAGGGCGTCGGCCTGACCAACGGTACGGGGGAAGCCGTCGAGGATGAACCCGGTAGCGCAGTCGTCCTTCTGGAGCCGCTCGCGGACAATCCCCACAACGACCTCATCGGGAACCAACCCTCCGGCATCCATGTAGGACTTTGCCTTGACCCCCATGGGAGTCCCCTCTTTAACGGCGCCTCGCAGAATATCGCCAGTGGAAATCTGCGGAATCCGGAACCGCTCGGTCAGCATCTTGGCCTGGGTCCCCTTGCCGGCGCCGGGGGGGCCGAGCAGAATCAACTTCATAACAAGTCCCTCGTAAACTATCCGCGCCGCCCTTTGATGGTGACGCCTTTCATAAATCCTTCATAGGATCGAGAAATCAGGTGCGCCTCGATCTGGGAAGCCAGGTCGAGTCCGACCCCAACGACGATCAGCAGCGAGGTGCCTCCGAAATAGAAGGGCACGCTGAACTGCCCGATGAGGATCGTCGGGAGCACGCACACGGCCGAGACGTAAATCGCCCCGGCAAAAGTCAATCGGCTGAGCACGGTGTCGAGGTACTCGGCCGTCGCATTGCCCGGGCGGATACCGGGAATGTAGCCCCCCTGTTTCTTGACGTTTTCCGCCACGTCTGCGGGGTTGAATGTGACAGCCGTGTAGAAATAGCAGAAAAAGACAATGAATGCAACGAATAAAACGTTGTAGAGCCAATGACTGGGGGTCATCATCGAGGCAACGGTTTGCACCCAGGGCACATCGACAAGGTTCGCCACGGTCGCCGGGAACATGATGATGGAACTGGCGAAGATGGGCGGAATAACGCCGCTCATGTTGATTTTCAGGGGCAGGTGGCTGGATTGGCCGCCGTAGTTGCGCATCCCCACCACGCGCTTGGCGTAGTGAATGGGGACCCGCCTCTGGGCCCGTTCCATGAAAATAATCGCCGCCACGACCGCCACCATGACGAGCAGGATGATGATCATCACGAAGGGCGACAGGGCGCCGGTGCGCAGAAGCCGGATGGAGTTAACCAGCGCCGCGGGCATGTTGGCCACGATGCCTGCGAAGATAATCAGCGAAATGCCGTTGCCGATGCCGCGCTCGGTGATCTGCTCGCCGAGCCACATGATAAAAGCGGTACCGGCTGTCAGCGTGATCACGGTCAGCAGGATGAAACCAACCCCCTGATCGGGAACGACCAGTTCACCGGCAGGGCCGCGCATGGTCTGCAACCCGACGGCGATGCCCGTCCCCTGAACCACCGACAGAATGATGGTTCCGTAGCGGGTCCATTTGGTGATCGTCTTGCGCCCCTGTTCCCCCTCCTTGGCCAGCCGCTCGACCGGTTCGAAGACCACGGTGAGCAGCTGCAGGATAATCGAGGCGCTGATGTAGGGCATGATACCCAGGGCAAAGACCGTCATGCGCTCAAGCGCGCCGCCGGTAAATGCGCTCACCAGACCGAGCAGGGTCCCCTGGGTTCCCTCGAAGAACTTGGCGAGAACCTGGGCGTCAACCCCGGGGGTCGGCACATGACAGCCAATGCGATAGACCGCAAGCATGCCAAGGGTGAAAAGAAGGCGCCGCCGCAGTTCCGGGATGCTGAAGATGTTTTGGATGCTTGCGATCAATTTAGAGGACCTCGCCCTTGCCGCCGGCAGCCTCAATCTTCTCAAGGGCCGACTTGCTGAATTTGTGGGCCTTGACGGTCAGAGCCTTGGTGAGGTCACCGTCGCCCAGAATTTTCACGCCATCGTACACCTTGTTGATCAGGCCGGCTTGGCCCAGGGCGGCGGTGTCAACCACCGACCCGGCCTCGAAGGCCTCGAGGTCGCGCAGGTTAACCAGTGCGTAGACCTTCTTGTTAAGGGGGGTAAAGCCGCGTTTGGGCAGGCGCCGCTGCAGGGGCATCTGTCCGCCCTCGAAGCCAGGCTTGACGCCCCCGCCGCTGCGGGAGTTCTGCCCCTTGTGGCCTTTGCCGGAAGTTTTGCCGGTCCCGGAGCCATGGCCGCGGCCGATCCGTTTCCTGTTTTTTGTCGAACCGATTGCCGGTGTGAGATTGCTCAGATCCATGTCCCTCTTCCCCTATCGAATCACTCTTCGACCGAGACCATGTGGGCCACTTTGCGGACCATACCCCGGATCTCCGGGGTGTCCTGCAGAACCACGGTCTTGTGAAGCTTGGTGAGCCCCAGTCCCTTGAGCACTCGGGTAAAATATGCTTTGCGGCCGATGCCGCTCTTTTTCAGGGTAACCTTGATTTGTTCGGCCATCTTCGTCTCCTTGTCCGCCCCTAACTCAGGCGACCTCTTCTGCCTTGATCCCACGACGCGCCATGATTTCTTCGGCGCTCTTGAGCTGTCCAAGGGCATTCAGGGTCGCTTTGACCACATTGTGGGGGTTGTTTGAGCCAAGGCACTTGGACAGGATGTCTCCGACACCGGCCACCTCAAGGACGGCGCGGACGGGGCCGCCGGCAATAACGCCGGTACCTTCCGATGCGGACTTGAGCAGCACCTTGCCGGCGCCGAACTTGCCCACCACGTCAAAGGGAATGGTGCTCCCCTTGAGCGGAACACTGATCAGGCTCTTTCTAGCCTTCTCAACGCCCTTACGGATGGCCTCGGGAACCTCCTTGGCCTTACCAAGGCCGAAGCCGACGTTACCTTGGCCGTCGCCCACCACCACAAGGGCGGAGAAGCTGAAACGGCGACCACCTTTGACGACCTTGGAACAGCGGTTGATGTGGATCACCCGGTCGTTCAAATTCAGCTCATTGGGATCGATGCGAAGCAAAGACATCCTCCTTTGACTAGAAAGACAGGCCAGCTTCTCTGGCCGCATCGGCGAGCGCCTTGACGCGGCCGTGGTAGAGAAAACCGTTGCGGTCGAAGACCACCTGTTTGATGTTCTTTTCCAGGGCTTTCTTAGCGATGGATTCGCCCACCGCTTTGGCCGCCTCAACGTTGCCAGTGTACTTCAGCTCTTCGCCGACCCCCTTGGAGATGGTCGAGCTGGAGACCAGAGTCTTTCCAGTGACATCCTCGATGATCTGGGCGTAGATATGCTTGGCGCTGCGGAAGACGCAAAGCCGGGGTCTCTCCTCGGAGCCCTGCACCTTGAACCGTACCCGCACCTGCCGCTTGATGCGTGCCTGACGCCTCTCTTTTGCGACGCTCACAATCTTTCTCCTTGCCCTTTATTCGACAATTACTTGCCAGTCTTGCCGGCCTTGCGGATAATCCGCTCGTCGAGATATTTGATGCCCTTGCCCTTGTACGGCTCGGGACTGCGAAAGGAGCGGATTTTCGCCGCAGTGGCTCCGACCATCTCCTTGTCGATTCCGCGCACCGTGATCCGGTTGGCCTTCGGTTCGACCTCGGCGCTTACCCCCTCGGGCAACGGGTACTCGATGGGGTGAGAGTAACCAAGGGCGAGGTTCAGAGCCTTTCCCTTGAGCTCTGCACGATAACCGACGCCGTTGATCTCCAGGACCTTCTCGAATCCCTTCGAGACCCCTTCGACCATGTTGGCGATGAGGCTCCGGGTCAACCCCTGTATAGCGGTGGTCCGCTCTTCCGGGTTGGGCCGGATCAGAATCTGGTCAGCCTCCACCTCGACCAGGGCCCGAGAAGGGAGTTCCCTGCTCAGATTGCCCTTGGGACCCTGCACAGTGAGGGTGTTTCCGTCCAGGCCCACCTTGACCCCCGAGGGGATTTCCACGGGTTTTTTCCCAATTCTGGACATCGTATTATATACTCCTTAAGACTTTCCGTCTTACCAGACAGTGCAGAGAACCTCTCCGCCCACCTCAGCTTTACGGGCGGACACATCGTCCATGACACCTTTGGGGGTAGAGAGAATTGCGCAACCAAGGCCGTTCTTCACCCTGGGGATCTCGTCCTTGCCCACGTAAAGCCTGCGACCGGGAGTGGAGGCCCGCTTGATCTCATGAATGACGTGCCTCTCGTCGCTGTCGAACTTGAGGTAGATCCGCAGCACGCCCTGTTTGTCGTCGCTGATGGTCTTGTAATTCTTGATATAGCCAAGATCCTTAAGCACCGTGGCCACGGCCACCTTGAGGTTGGACGAAGGCATGTCCATCTTCGGGTGCTTAGCCATCCCCGCGTTGCGAATGCGAGTCAGCATATCCGCGATCGGATCGGTCATTGCCATGGATGCAACTCCTCTTTCTTCGTTACCAGCTCGATTTGATCACGCCGGGGACTTTCCCCTCCGACGAATACTTGCGCAAGCAGATCCTGCACATGTCAAACTTCCGATAGTAGGCCCGGGGACGTCCGCAGATGGGGCAGCGGTTGTACTTCCTGACCTTGAACTTCTGAGGCCGGGCGGCCTTGATTTTCATTGATGTCTTTGCCACGGTTCTCCTCCGCTATCCTTCCGGCTATTTCCTGAACGGCATGCCGAGGGAACCCAGCAACGCGCGCCCCTCTTCGTCGGTCCGGGCGGTTGTGACGATCGTCACGTTCAGGCCCTTGACCTTGTCGATCTTATCGAGGTCGATCTCGGGGAAGATCAACTGTTCCCGAATCCCCAGGGTGTAGTTACCGCGGCCGTCAAAGGCCTTGGGCGAAATCCCCTTGAAGTCGCGAACGCGGGTCAGGCCAACGTTGATCAGCCTGTCGAGAAACTCGTAGGCCCTATCGCGGCGCAGGGTGACCATGCAACCGATAGGCATCCCCTCGCGCAGCTTGAACTGGGCGACAGATTTCTTGGCCTTGGTGATTACCGCCTTCTGCCCGGTAATAAACCCCAACTCCTCAACGGCCGACTCCAGCACTTTAATGTTCTGGATGGCTTCCCCGAGGCCCATGTTGACTACAACCTTCTCAACGCGAGGAACTTCCATCACGTTCTTCAACTGCAGGTCCTTCTGAAGCTGGGGAACCAGCTCGGACTTGAATTTTTCCAGCAATCGGGCCATGGAAATCCTCCGTTACTTATCCACTATCTCGTTGCACTTCTTGCAGAAGCGGGCCTTGCTACCATCTTCCAGAACGCGGGTGCCGGTGCGAACAGGCTTGTCGCAGGAACCGCACAGCAGCAGGACGTTGGAGGCGCTCAGGGGGGCTTCTTTCTCAATGATTCCGCCCTCCTGATTGGCCTGGGTGGGCCGGGTGTGGCGTTTGACCATGTTGAGGCCCTCCACCACAAGGCGACCCTTGTCGGCCAGGACCCGGGAGACCTTGCCGGTCTTACCCTTCTCCTTGCCCGCTATGATCATCACCATGTCATCTTTTTTGACATGAAGTTTCTTCGCGGCCATCGCTGAATCTCTCCCAGTGTGCTGTATTAGAGAACTTCGGGTGCCAGGGACACAATCTTCATGAACCGGCGTGCCCGAAGTTCACGGGCGACCGGACCGAAGATTCGCGTTCCGACGGGCTCGCCGGCGGCGCTCACCACCACGGCCGAGTTCTTGTCAAAGCGGATAAACGACCCGTCGGGACGGGGTACTTCTTTGGCCGTCCTGACGATGACGGCGCGCACCACGTCGCCCTTCTTCACTTTGGAGTTGGGCAGGGCTTCCTTGACGGAACAGACGACGATGTCGCCAAGGCCGGCATATTTACGCTTGGAGCCGCCGAGCACTTTAATGCAGCGGAGTTTCCGAGCGCCGGAGTTGTCCGCCGCATCAAGCATCGTCTGCATCTGAATCATGGGTTATATCTCCTAAACAATTACGTTCTTTTCAAGGATCTCACGGACCCGCCAACGCTTGTCGCGAGACAACGGGCGGGTCTCAGTGATGAGGACCTTGTCGCCGACGCCGCACAGGTTCTGCTCGTCGTGCGCCTTGCAGGTCACCCGACGCTTGATGTATTTCTTGTAGACAGGATGCTTGACCAGTCGATAGACCTTGACCACGATGGTCTTGTCCATCTTGTCACTGACCACGATCCCGACACGGGCCTTCCGTTTTCCACGCTCAATCGCCATATCTGTCCTCGCCAATCCTCGCTATCCCAGCTTTTCCCTCAGTAGGGTTTTCACCCGTGCGATATCCTTGCGGGCCTGGGAGATCCGGGCAGTGTTCTCCAAGTGCCCGGTGTGCATCTGAAATCTCAGATTGAACATCTCCTGGCTCAACTCGTCGGATTTCTTCTGCAACTCCTCTACGCTGAGATCCTTGAGTTCGCTAGCCTTCATGTGTAGATTCCTCCCTGGTCACGAACTTGGTCTTCATGGGGAGCTTGTGGGCGGCAAGGCGAAACGCCTCACGGGCCACTTCTTCTTCGACACCCTGCATCTCGTAAAGCACATTGCCGGGGCGAATGACGGCGACCCAACTCTCCGGGGACCCCTTGCCCTTGCCCATGCGGGTTTCTGCGGGCTTACTCGTCAGGGATTTGTCCGGGAAGACCCGGATCCAGATGGTCCCGCCACGCTTGATGTAACGGGTCATGGCACGACGGGCGGCCTCGATCTGCCGAGAGGAGAGCCAACCGCAGGCGGTGGCCTGCAACCCGAAGTCACCGAAGTTGAGTTCGGTCCCTCGATCGGCAGCCCCCTTCATGCGCCCCTTGAACTGTTTCCTATGCTTAACCTTCTTGGGCATTAACATAAGCGGACACTCCTATACAAACTCTTTACTTTTCTTTGGCAAGCACTTCGCCCTTGAAGATAAGCACCTTGACGCCAATAATCCCGTAGGTGGTCTTGGCCTCGGCGAATCCGTAGTCGATATCGGCACGCAGGGTGTGCAGGGGCACCCGCCCCTCGCGATACCATTCTGTGCGGCTCATCTCGGCACCGCCGAGTCGGCCTGCACAGTTGATCTTGATCCCCTTGGCGCCGAACTTGAGGGCCATGCTCACGCTCTTCTTCATGGCGCGGCGGAAGGCCACCCGGCGTTCGAGCTGCAAAGCGACGCTCTCAGCGACAAGTTGGGCATCAACCTCAGGCTTGCGAACTTCCTGAATGTTAATAAAGACCTCTTTATCGGTGAGTTTGGCCAGCTCCGCTTTCAGAGCCTCCACCTCCGAACCCTTCTTGCCGATAATAATACCGGGACGGGCTGCGAAGATGTTGATCTTGGCCTTGTTGGCCGCGCGCTCCATCTCAATTTTCGAAATGCCCGCGTGGTACAGCCGCTTCTTGAGGTATGCCCTGAGTTTGATGTCCTCGTGGAGCAGTTCGGAGTAATCCGACTCGGCGTACCACTTGGAGTCCCAGGTCCGGTTGATTCCCAAGCGGAATCCTATTGGATGAACTTTCTGGCCCAAACTATCACCTCCTCAGGCAAACTACTTTTTATTTTTCGTCAAGAATGACTGTAATGTGACTAGTCGGCTTGCGGATCTTCGTAGCGCGGCCCTGCGCCCGGGGAAGAAAGCGCTTGAGCGCCGGTCCCTGGTCGACAGTGACGACTTTGACATAAAGTCGGTCAATATCGGAGACCCCCTTTTGTTCCGCATTGGCCACGGCGCTGCTCACCAGCTTGGACACGACAGCGGCGGCTTTCTGGGGCGAAAAGCGAAGGATGTTCAAGGCGTCCTGAACTCCCTTACCACGCACCATGTCCACAGCTAAGCGGGTCTTCTGCGGGGAAAGCCTCGCATATCTCAGTTTGGCTCTGGCTTCCATGGACTATAACTCCTTAAGCGCAAATGCTATTTTCTCTTAGTCTTTTTGTCGTAACCGTGCCCGTAGTAGGTGCGGGTCGGAGCGAACTCCCCCAACTTGTGCCCCACCATGTTTTCGGTAACGAAAACCGGGATAAACTTCTTGCCGTTATGGACGGCGAAGGTGTGTCCGACAAACTCGGGGATGATGGTGGAACGCCGGGACCAGGTCTTGATGACCTTCTTGGAACTGGCGCCCCCCTCCATGTCGACTTTGCGCAGGAGGCTCTCCTGGATGTACGGCCCTTTTTTGATCGATCTCGCCACTGCCGTCTCCTCTTATCGAAAAATCTCTTATTTCTTCCGCCGCCGCACAATGAAGCGGTCGGTACGCTTGTTGGAACGGGTCTTGTAACCTTTGGTCGGAACGCCCCAGGTAGTGACCGGATGCCGGCCGCCCGAGCTGCGCCCCTCACCGCCGCCGTGAGGGTGGTCGACTGGGTTCATCGCCACGCCACGACTCTGAGGTCTCTTGCCAAGCCAGCGATTCCGGCCAGCCTTGCCGATTTTGACGTTCTCATGGTCTGCGTTGCCCACCTGCCCGATACTGGCGCAGCAGTCCTGGTGAATCAGGCGAACCTCGCCCGAAGGCATGCGCAGCTGGGCGTACTTGCCCTCCTTGGCCGCGATCATGGCGTAGGTACCGGCGCTACGAGCGAGCTGCACGCCCTTGCCGACCTTCATCTCCACGTTGTGCACCCAGGTGCCCAGAGGAATGGAGCGGATCGCCAGAGCATTGCCGGGCTTGATATCAGCCTGCTCGCTGGCCACCACGGGGTCGCCCACCTGAATCCCGACCGGGGCGAGAATGTAGCGCTT
This sequence comes from Desulfuromonas sp., assembly GCF_002868845.1. Lineage (NCBI taxonomy): Bacteria > Pseudomonadati > Thermodesulfobacteriota > Desulfuromonadia > Desulfuromonadales > Desulfuromonadaceae > Desulfuromonas > Desulfuromonas sp. Next base: position 2,412 of record NZ_PKUB01000038.1, on the reverse strand, counting down.
CTCTCCGTCGGCGTAATTCAGCAGTGCGATGCGCGCCGAACGGTTGGGATCGTACTCGATGGTCACCACCTGCGCCGGGATATCCTTCTTGTCCCGTTTGAAGTCGATGACCCGGTACTTGCGCTTGTGCCCCCCGCCGGTGGCCCGCTTGGTGATGCGCCCGTAGTTGTTGCGCCCGCCAGAATTCTTGATGGGCTCAAGCAGGGATTTCTCAGGGGTCGATGTGGTGATTTCCTCGAATGTGGAAGAGGTCATCCCACGCCGACACGGCGAGGTCGGCTTATACTTTTTGATAGCCATTATCGTAACTCCGTAAGGCTTTGATTACAGTCCGCTAAACTCCGAAGAAGTCTATATTGCTTCCCTCTGCGAGGGTGACATAGGCCTTCTTGTAGTTGGAACGCTTGCCGAATCGGCGACCAACACGTTTCACCTTGCCTGCGATGAGGGCGGTGTTGACCTTCTCGACCTTGACATCGAACGCTTTCTCGATGGCCTGCCTGATCTCGATCTTATTGGCATCGACAGCGACTTCGAAGGCCACCTGCTGGCCGGCCTCTTTCTGCAAGTTGGTCTTTTCGGTGACCAGCGGCTTTTTGATGATTTGATGCAGCGGTTTCATCAGCCCAATGCTCCTTCCAGCCGCGAAACGGCTCCCTCGGTGAGAATCAGGTTCTTGTATTTCATCACGTCGTAGACGTTGACTCCCTCGGCGCGCAACACCTTGACAAAAGGCAAGTTGCGGGCGGAGAGCTCCACCTTGGAGTCTGCCTCCTCGATGACGACTAGAACGTTGGAAACATCGAATCGTCCGAGCACCTCATTGAACCCCTTGGTGCTGATTTTCTCCAAATCGAGGGCATTGAGCACGGTCATCCGCTCTTCCTTGAAGCGCACGGAGAGAGCGCTCTTAAGAGCAGCCAGCTTGACCTTGCGGTTAAGCTTGAAGCTGTAGTCCCGCGTAGAGGGGCCGAAGGCCACGCCGCCGCCAACAAAGTGGGGCGCACGGACCGTACCCTGACGGGCATTACCGGTTCCCTTCTGCTTGTACGGCTTCTTACCGCCACCAGCGACCGCACTGCGGTTCTTGACCTGAGCAGTACCCTGACGGCGAGCCGCCAACTGGTAGCGCACCATGTCGTGGATCAGGTAGCCTCGGACGTCCGCATTGAAGACCGAATCGGCCAACTCGCGCTCGGAAACCTGCTTGTTATTTGTGTCATAGACTGCGATTTTTGCCATGGTCCTTCTCCCAGGTCGGTATTATCAGGGCTAGCCCGCGACTTTAACCCCGCGGCGGATCATCACCATGCCGTTCTTCGGCCCGGGGATTGCCCCTTTGACCAAAATCAGGTTCTGCTCTGCGCGGACCTCAACGACCTGCAGATTCTGAATGGTCACCCGCTCGTTGCCCATCTGACCGGCCATCTTCTTGCCCTTAAAAACTCGGGCAGGCCAAGCACTGCATCCGATGGCTCCGGGGGCGCGGTGGAACTTGGAGCCGTGAGTGGATCGACCGCCGGCGAAACCCCAGCGCTTGATGACCCCCTGAAAGCCCTTGCCCTTGCTCGTAGCGGTCACATCGACAATATCACCGGCGTCGAACATCTGATCGCAGGTAATCTCGTCCCCGACCTTGTACTGGTCCAGGTCCTCGCCTTTAAGTTCACGCAGAAAGGCGAATGCGCCCTTGCCGGCCTTTTTGAAATGGCCCATTTCCGGCTTGTTGGTCCGGTGGGTTTTCTTGGCCCCGAAACCGATCTGGAGTGCTTCGTAACCGTCGCTCTCCACCGTCTTCTTCTGCAACACCACGCAGGGACCTGCCTCGACGACTGTCACCGGGGTGCGTCGGCCGTCCACGGCAAAGACCTGGGTCATGCCCAGCTTCTTACCCAAGATTCCCTTTATCATCGTACGTACCCTTAACTTTAGAAAAGGTCTCAGAGCTTGATTTCGACGTCGACACCAGCCGAGAGGTCGAGCTTCATAAGCGCGTCCACGGTCTGCTGGGTCGGCTCAAGAATATCGAGAAGGCGCTTATGTGTGCGCATCTCGAACTGCTCACGGCTCTTTTTATCGACGTGGGGACCACGCAGAACACAATACTTGTTGATCACCGTGGGCAGCGGAATGGGCCCAGCGACCCGAGCGCCAGTGCGCTTTGCGGTATCAACAATCTCGCTGACCGACTGATCGAGCAGTTTGTGGTCATAAGCCTTTAAACGGATTCTGATCTTCTGGCTCGACATGGAAGCTATCCTCTATTACTCGATGATTTCACTGACGACGCCGGCGCCGACGGTCCGACCGCCCTCACGAATGGCGAACCGCAGTTCCTTGTCCATCGCGATCGGGGTGATCAGGCTCACGCTCATGGCGATGTTGTCGCCGGGCATGACCATCTCGGTACCC
>NZ_PKUB01000037.1 GCF_002868845.1 Desulfuromonas sp. | reverse complement strand
GATAAATGGGCAGGTAGCGCCGTGTGTGATTAAGGAAATTGCGTAGGGTGGGTACACTGAAGGGTTGCTCAGGTACACACGTTCAGGGGCGTTCCGGGATGCAGGCGTTCTCGTACGAAGGGTCGATCCCGCTCCGGGGCGTGGTTCGGTTTGGCCGGGGGAAAGGGAGGTCTCGCCCGGTCATCTCGGGGCAAGGGAAAAGGACCGGGTCTCCAGGGGCTTTTCAAGCAGCAAAAAGCGAGGGCGGCCCATTGGGCCGCCCTCGGCTGTTCGGAAGCGGGAAGGTCTCTTTCAGATGATCTTGTTCAAGGGGTACTCGACGATCCCCTCGGCTCCGAGTTCCATCAGTTCGGGGACGATGTGGCGCACCTCTTTCTCCGGCAGGATGCTCTCGATGGAGACCCAGTCCGAGTTGAAGAGGTGGGAGACCGTGGGGTTGTTCAGAGAGGGGAGAACCTTCGTGATCGCCTCGACCTTGTCGCCCGGGGCGTTGAGCGTCAGCCCGACCATCCCCTCGGCGCTCAGGGCCGACTGGAGCATGGTGGCGATGCGTTCGATCTTGCCGCGCTTCCAGGGGTCGGCCCAGGCCGCCTGATTGACGATCATGACCGGAACCGACTCCATCAGTTCGGAAACGATGCGCAGGCCGTTGGCCTTGATGGTGGAGCCGGTCTCGGTCACCTCGACGATGGCCTCGCACAGCCCGTCGACCACCTTCGCTTCGGTGGCGCCCCAGGAGAACTCCACGTTGACGGGGATGTTACGCTCGGCGAAGTAGCGCTTGGTGAAGCCGACCAGTTCGGTGGAGATGGTCGTCCCGGCGAGGTCCTCCGGCTTCTGCACCTTCGAGTCCCCGGTCACCACCAGCACCCAGCGCGCCGGTCGGCGCGAAACCTTGGAGTAGACCATTTCGCAGACTTCGATGACGTCCGAGTCGTTCTCGCGCACCCAGTCACGGCCGGCGATGCCGACGTCGATGGTGCCGCGCTCCACGTACTTGCTCATTTCCTGGGGGCGGATGAGCTTGCAGTTCATCTCCTCGTCGTCGATGGACGGGAAGTAGTTGCGCGAGTGAACGGTGATCTTCCAGCCCGCCTTTTTGAAGAGCTCGACGGTGGCGTTCTCGAGGCTCCCCTTCGGGACGCCGAATTTCAGTTCCTTGCTCATGGCAGAGTCCCCCCTATTTTTTCTTGTAGACTTCGTCGGGGTCGAAGAGGGGGTTGCTGTGCTCAACCCACTGGCCGTCCTCCCAGCGAACGTAGAAGCAGCTGCGGTTGCCGGTGTGGCAGGCGGCGGGGCCGTTCTGCTTGACCTTGATGACCACCGTGTCGGCGTCGCAGTCGGTGAGGACCTCGACCACGTCCTGGGTGTTTCCGGACTCTTCGCCCTTCATCCAGTACTTTTGGCGGGTGCGGCTGAAGAACCAGGTCTTGCCGTCGCGCAGAGTGTTTTCGAGGGTCTTCTTGTCCATGAAGGCGACCATCAGCACTTCGCCGTTTTCGTGGTCCTGGATGATGGCGGGGATCAGCCCGCCCATCTTGTCGAAATCGATGTTGATCACTGGCACAACCTCCGGCTTGGGGTGAAAAAAGTGTGGGAAAACCGTTCCTTGATAGCACCCGCACGGGGCAGTGTCAACCTCTTTAGGGGCTGTCAGTGGTGGCCCTCGGGCGGGGGGCAGGCGTGGTCTCCAGGGGGTTGCGCGATTCGCAGGGGATGGCGACCTGGCACAGGCCGCAGGGGGTGGCGTCGATGCCGAGGATCTTCCGGGCATGGACCGCCGTCACTCCGCGGATGTACTTGAAACACCCGGCCTTGTCGTGGCCTTCGCGGGTGATCGCCCCGACCGGACAGCGGCTGATGCAGACCCCGCAAGTTCCCCGGGCGTAGTACAGGCACCAGTCCGTGTGCGTTTTGTAGGGGCGGGGGGTGGGGGCGATGGCGATGCGAGCCACCACCGATCCGCAGCGCATCGCCTTGCCCCGTGCGGTGATCAGGCCGTCGGAGAGGCCGAAGGTGCCCAGGCCCGAGGCGTAGGCCGCGTGGCGCTCCGACCAGTTGGAGGCCAGGCCGAGACGGTCGGACATGCGGTAGTCGAAGAGGGGTGAGAGGGCCGGGGCCGCGGCGGGGATGCCGGCTTTCTTGAGGACTTCCGCCAGATGCCGCCGCAGCTCTTCGTTGAAGATTTCGCCGAAATGGCGCGAGCGGGTCCAGCGCTCGGAGGGGACACCGGATTCCCGGCGCTGGTCGGCCCGGGTCGCGGCGGTCTGGGGAAGGACGTAGCTGATCACCGCCAGGTCGCCCGCCGCCGCGTCCCCGTCGGGATAGCCCTGCTCGAAGGCCTCCAGGGGGGTCCACAGGAAGGGGCCGATGTCGCTCTTGAACTGCGCGTAAAGGGGGTCGTCTCCCCGGGAGAATCCGACCAGGGGCGGTCCCCAGGACGGCTCTCCGCTGTCGTCTCCGAGGGTGTTGGCGGGGCTGCCTGCCACGAAATCCCGAACCGTCTCCCTGATCCAGGCGGCCGGGTCTTCAAATGGTGGAGGCGCTTGTTTCATGCGTCCCCGCCGTCGGTTGCCCGGGCCTCCACCTCGCGGAAGGTGGCATTGACCTTGCCCGCCGCCACGGCCATGACAATTCCCTGAATCGCGCCGATCTCAGCCTCGTTCAAACCCCTTTTCCTGGCGACGCCAAGGTAGTGGTCCATTCAGGGCGAGCAGCCGGCGGCCATGGCCGCGGCGAGGCCGACGATGGCGGTGGTCTTGCGGTCCAGAATCGTTTCGTCGCGGACCGTGTTGTAAAAGGCGTCGAAGGCTTTTTTCGGCTTGGACGGCAGCATGGTCCCTCCTTCGGTGGGGCTATCCCCCCTGGGCTTTTCGAATGAGTGCGGTCAGGGCCTCGGCCAGTTGCCTGTAGCCCTCGGCATTGGGGTGGATGGGGTCGCTTTTCAGGCTGCGCTCGGTGAGGATGTCGGTGAGGATCTCTTCGGCATAGGGGAGGCGGTGCTTTTCGGCGACCGATTCGTAGAAGGGGGCGGCGCGGGGGAAGAGGCCGAACTGGGGCACTCCGACCAGGACCACGTCGGCCCCGTGGGCGCGGGCCAGTTCCACCATCTTCTGCAGGTTGGCCTCGGTCTGCCGGGGATCGAGGCGGCGCAGAAAGTCGTTGCCCCCGTGGCAGAGGACCACCAGCTGGGGCCGGTGCGCCTTCAGCAGAGCGGGGAGTCGGCGCAGCCCCTCGGCAGAGATCTCCCCCGGTACGCCGGCGTTGACCACGGTGAAGCCGGTGAGCGCCTTCAGGACGGCGGGGTAGGATGCCTCCTCTTTGGCGCCGGTGCCATAGGTCAGGCTGTCGCCAAAGGCGAGGACGACCGCACCGGGCGCCAGTGGCGCGATTCGCTCCGGGCCCTTGCACGCTGGAAGGAGCAGGAGGAGCATACACATCCAGACAACTGGATGGCGCCGGGCGCCGATTTGTCTGCGGAAGTCGGAGATGTCGGAAAAGTATTTCATGGCTCTGAAAAAGGGAGTTTGACATTTATTATAGTTGGTTTGGAGGGGTATGGGAACAGGTCTTTCCCTCGTCTCCACTCGGGCGGTCCCGGTCGAGGGAAGGCGGGATCGGGCTTGAACCGGAAAACGGACCTTGACGGGTCCGTTTTCCGGTTCAGGTGAGCAACGGTTATTTATTTAGTGGCCGAACCGCAGGTGGAGACCGCCACGGTAGCTTCGATGAAGGTCGTGCAAGCAGACGTACACCGAAC